>JBNJDH010000335.1:0-4038 GCA_051744695.1 Bacteroidota bacterium
TCAGCATGTTCTCCCCATCCGACCATGCTCTCCATCGTTCAAATACTTTTAGGTTTTCTTCCTGAGCAAAGACGAAATTATTTTTTAAAAGGATAATTACGATTATTAAAATAGTATGGGAAATAGTTATAATCTGAGATTTTTTCATAGGATTATTATTTTATGATTTTTTACCATAATTAGTTGTCTGCCATGTATTTATCAATAAATTAAATTCGATGATGCTGATTTTTGTATCATTCGATTCCTTCAAAGATACTTTTTTCCTTTTTTCCTGGAGTATTGACATTCGATTCTACCAAATGAAGTGGAGTATGCCGCACAAAATGAACACCCTGGCTCTGGAAAGGCCGCATCGCCCGGTTGGCCCATTCTTCCACTGTTTCTCCATGTCCTTCCAGCGACACATTAAGCATATGTTCGTAAGTGAAAGTAGCAGGAAAGGCTTCTGTGGCATACGTATACAGTTTTTTTGCCTTATATGGTTTTAGTCCCAATCCTGCCAATTCCGGGAACTTATCCCGATCGCCTGATGAATAGAACGCCATAAATCCTGCTCTCCCAGCTATTTTATGCCCCGGTTTATTGTATTCACCAAAGATAGGATCGTGGGTTATGATAATATCGGGTTGATAGGTGCGAATTGCAGCCACCATATGGCGAACCATCTCATCGTATCCTTTCCATAATCTTAAGTTAATATGAAAACTCCGACTTCCGTTGTTACCGGTATCAAACTCATCGAAATGTCTTACGGTTTTTACGCCCATTAAATAATGGCTCCGGTCGGCTTCCGAGTCATAATATTCTCCCTTGTATTCATTGGAATGCGTGTCGCGAGTGACATGAATGACAGTAATATTTTTATTCTTGATTTTACTTAAGTACGTCATTAGCGAACCATGCTGAATCGGGCTGTCATCGCCATGGGCACTAAAAATCAATATATCGGTTTTTTTGTCAGTTCCATTAATCGTTTTCCAGGTTTGGGCATTATCTTCAGTTTTAAGAATGGTGCTTTTTCCTCCAACGATGTAACCGGTACCGTTATCGTCAAACCAAGCTCCTCTGATTTGCTCATGATTCGGAACTTTTATCAGATTCCAGCTTTCACCGCCATCGGTTGTTTTCATGATTCGGGTTCCCAGTCCACCCAAGGCATAACCATTATTCTCATCTACAAAGCTTACGGTTGTTAGATCCATCAGGTCCCTGACTTTTTCGTCAAATACGGTAGCCTGTGGTTCCCAGGTTTCTCCTTTATCATTTGTAGAAAGTATAGTTCCATTCTGGCCGACAATCCAGCCTTTGTTTCCTTTGAAAGTGATATCTCTGTAAAAAGATTTAAAGTCATAGAATTTTCGATCGGCTTTTGCATCAACTTTTTGCCAGGATTTACCCCCGTTATTGGTTTTTAATACCATTTCGGATTCACCTACAACAAATCCATTCTGTTTATCAAAGAAATGAATTCCGCTCAACCATTTTATAGTACCAGTCGAAGGCAATTGACTCCACAATTTACCCCCATCGGTGGTATGCAAAAGCAGTCCCCCTTCGCCAACAGCCCAACCACTCTTATTATCAGTAAAAAAGATATCAAAAAGATAAGTGCCTCTTTTTGCAAACTGCATCTGCCATGATTCACCGCCATCAGTGGTATGTAAAATAATGCCGTCACCGCCCCGTTCATCATGACTCATGGTTTCGTTGCTTTCTGCGCTACGGATTCGTCCTCCGGCAATCCATCCCTCGGAATCATTGACAAAGAAAACTTTGGATAAATTGCTGTCAGTCAATTTTTCCTGTTTAATCCAGGAATCACCGCCATCCGATGTTTTCATAATTAACCCCATTGACCCTACGGCTATTCCGTTTTCAGAGTCGATAAAGCAGATATCGTTTAACGGATATCCGTCATTGGGAAGATTTAAAGAGTTGATGTACAGGTTTTTTTCTTCTGCTATTCCTATTTTTGTATCCAGTAAAGCAAGTTTGTTTTTTGCTTCTTCAAAGCTCGCAGAATTGATTTGTTTTTGGATTGCTCTCAGTTGTTGTTTGAATTCATTACGTTTTTCATTGTCTAAACCGTTTAATGATTCAATTTTATCTAAAAGTTCTTCTGACTGGTTCTCAAATACATGCTTAACATATTTGTCGCATTCAATTTGAATGGAGGTGATTTTACCGGTTTTTTCCGGATTTTTTTCATCTTTCATGGTGGGATACCATGCCTGTATGCGTGAAAGACCCTCAATGGTGTTTCCTTCCTCTAAAGGAATATTGTACATGATGTTCATTCTCCAGGAATCACTGCAATCATAAGGTATATTTAACTGATCGAGCGGGATAGCCACTTCCATTCCCCAGTTACCGGTGTTTTTAAATATGTCGGTTTTCAGTTCCGGATTCCATTCTCTGTCGGGTTTACCATGAGCATCAAACCGGAGCTTCGTTGCTTCTCCGGTATAATCCACAGTAATAAAATAGAAATCCTGATGAACGGCGTCGCCATGTGCACTGCCGGGTTGAAACAAGATCCAGAATGATTCTTTTGTTTCCAGCGATATGTCCCTGTAAACTCCATCCAAACCTGCAAGTTGATGTTGCATGCCGCCCTTATGCTCTTCATCATCTTCAATGGTTTGAATCGGGTAGGGGTGAGGGGATTGCAACAGGAGATACAGATTTTTCTGGTCGTATGCAACGCATGCATTAGCTGTTTTTTCTTCCAGTATTTCTGTGCTTTTATTATCGTACTGCAAATCTATTTTTTTACAATCCGACCAGACATCATCCAGCTTTTTATTGGTTCGCGGAGGGTTATTGAGTTTTATTGCTTCAGCAACCGGTTTTTGAATGCCTTCCAATGTGGGTATGACATCCGGCCAAAATTCTGATCGTGTCCAGTAATAGCCCAGCATCCTGGGATTTCTGACTTTAATGTTCTGGACTACTGTAACACCTGTGGGGGATGAGCTGATTGTTCTGTTTTTTCCTGTCGCCCTGTTGAAATGCAGGTTCCATTTCCATCCCGGATCCGCATAGATATCAAGATCGGAATATGGGATGGCCATTTCCACAACATAATTATCATCGTTTTTAATGGTTTGAACTTTCGCATTGGAATTCCAGTCGGTGAAAAAATATCCGACATGATACGGATCATAATACGTATCCCAGATTGCCCCGTTTGGATTGACCGCTACTGAAAAAGAATAGTCTCTGCCGTATTTTATAGAATCGGGTAGAATGGGTTTCAGATTCACCTGCACATAATCATCACCAACCAATGCACTGTCATTTTTGGAAATATTGGCAGTTAGCGGTGTTGAGTTATCTACTTTCCAAAACAAGTAAATGTTTTCCTTGTCACTCAGGATTCTTGCTTCCACACCTTTATCCAATTCCCGGCCTGAAGTATAAAAATTTCTGATAACCTGTGCATTTTCCCATTCGTTCTCATCCATTTTTCCGTCAATGGAAAGGGCAAGTACATCATCGGGTTTATACTGTTGTTGTTTTAATTTTTCTCCCGGAGAGAACCGGGTGGATAAATAATTCTTATTAAAAAAATTGTCGGGAAGGGAAAAATCATATTTTTCGTTTGCAGCAAATACAAAACAGAAAGCAGCGAATGCAATTGCTGATACCAATACGGTAAGCGATACTTTTTTCATAATGTTTCGTTTTATATCATTTTTAATTCAATATCAGAAGTCTACTTCAACCACTTGTCAAACCAATCAAAAGCCTCCGACTGCATCTCTTTTCCAAACTTATGCCCACCCGGATAGAATGAACCCTTATAACGTTCAGGTGCTTTTGCTTTTTCATATATCGACATGGTGGTTGGCCCTGTGTACCAGTAACATGCCGTCCTTGTCGCGTTCACCGTACCAGCGCCTGAAATACGATGCCCCGTGGTAAACGTTCAGATACCAGTGAAAATCGACCGAAGTGATTTTCCCCACCGGCTTTTTGATTAGAAATTCTTTTAAAGCCGTTGGAAGAGTGGCGTAACGCATATTGAATCCA
>JBNJDH010000336.1:0-4030 GCA_051744695.1 Bacteroidota bacterium
AAAATCGATCAGAGGCCTGCTTTGCATGATTCGGGGCAAGGCGGTCCAGAATCAAAAGATGACGATTATGTCGAAAATTGAAGAATACCGGCAGGTTGTAGAAGACCAGCTGCCTTTGATCGAAGGAATGAAGAGGCCTGAGGGGCTGTACGATCCTGTCAGGTATGTTTTGTCCCTTGGCGGAAAGCGGTTGCGACCGGTTTTGTGCCTGGCCTCTGCTGGCCTTTTTGGGGATTATGCCACCGCTGTCATGCCGGCTCTCGGGCTCGAGGTTTTCCATAACTTCACTCTTGTGCATGATGACATTATGGACAATTCTGAAATGCGTAGGAATCAGCCTACAGTGCATAAAAAATGGGACAACAATACGGCTATTTTATCGGGTGATGCCATGCTCATTAAAGCTTTTGGGCTCATTACCCGGAGTCCCATAGGTGTTCTGCCCCAGGTTCTTGAGGTGTTTAATAAAACAGCCGCTGAAGTATGTGAAGGACAACAACTGGATATGGATTTTGAAGACACCCTTGATGTGACAGAGGAGGGCTATCTGGATATGATCCGGCTTAAAACCGCTGTTCTTATTGGGGGTAGTATGAAAATTGGCGGCCTTGTCGGGGGTGGTAGCATCAGAGACAACAGTTTGCTCTATAAATTTGGTCAGGATATCGGGATGGCCTTTCAGCTTCAGGATGACTGGCTTGATGTGTATGGTGATCAGAAAGCCTTCGGAAAAAGGATCGGAAGTGATATACTGGCCAATAAAAAGACCTTTTTGCTGATTACGGCATTGAATCGTTTGGAAAAGTCATCTAAAGAGGAACTTTTAGGGTGGATTGAACGTAAAGAGTACCGTGCCGAAGAAAAAATCGAAGCGGTTACCCGTCTTTTTGATGAAGCTGATGTTTCCGGCATTGTGCAGAAAAAGAGGGACGAATATTTTTTTCGGGCCCTAGAGAATTTTGAAAAGATTGCCGGAAATAAAGAGATCAAAAAAGAGATCGAAACCCTGGTCCATGAATTAATGGCCCGGGCCCGTTAAAAATTGATTTAAGGAAATATCAATATCCAAAAAGGAATAAACGACATGGCGCAATTAAAAGGTTCCATATCCCAGGTCATCGGACCTGTCATTGATGTGACTTTCGAAATTAGAGACAAGGAGCTTCCCCATATACATGAAGCGCTTGAACTTCCGCGTGATGACGGCAGTGTGTTGACACTCGAGTGTGAGCAGCACATTGGAGAACATACAGTGCGTTGCATTGCGATGGATTCCACCGACGGACTGAAACGGGGCATGGAAGTGATTGCTACCGGTGAAGCCATTTCCCTTCCTGAGGGGGAAAATGTCAAGGGGCGGTTGCTTAATGTGGTGGGGCGCCCCATTGATGGTTTGCCTGCCGTGGAATCTGATAAAATGAATCCGATTCACAGATCGGCCCCTAAATATGAAAACCTGTCCACAGATACCGAGATCCTATTCACGGGAATCAAGGTGATTGATCTCATTGAACCTTATGCCAAAGGAGGAAAAATCGGTCTTTTTGGTGGAGCAGGAGTGGGAAAAACGGTTTTGATCCAGGAATTGATCAATAATATTGCCAAGGGATACAGTGGGTATTCTGTTTTCGGCGGTGTAGGTGAGCGTACGCGTGAAGGCAATGACCTGCTCAGAGAGATGGTTGAAGCCGGCATTGTCGATTACGGAGAAGAGTTTAACAAAAGCCTGGAAGCCGGACAATGGGACCTTGATAAGGTAGATCCCGAAGCATTGAAAAATTCACAGGTGTCGATGGTTTTCGGGCAGATGAACGAACCTCCCGGGGCCAGGGCCCGTGTTGCCCTGTCGGCACTGACCATTGCAGAATCTTTCCGGGATGCCGGGAGCAAAGCTCAGGGAAATGATGTGCTGCTTTTTATTGACAACATTTTCCGTTTTACACAAGCCGGTTCCGAAGTTTCCGCCTTACTGGGAAGGATGCCTTCGGCCGTTGGGTATCAGCCAACCCTTTCCTCTGAAATGGGTGCACTTCAGGAACGGATTACTTCCACCGTGAACGGGTCGATTACCTCCGTGCAGGCGGTTTATGTGCCTGCTGACGACCTTACAGACCCTGCACCCGCCACCACTTTTACTCACCTGGATGCGACAACCGTGCTCAGCCGTAAAATTGTGGAGCTCGGAATTTATCCGGCTGTGGACCCACTCGATTCTACTTCACGCATTCTTGCTCCCGAATATGTGGGAGAGGAGCATTACAAAACAGCTCAGCGTGTCAAGGAAATCCTTCAGCGATACAAAGAGTTGCAAGATATTATTGCCATTTTGGGAATGGAAGAACTTTCTGAGGAAGACAAACTCGTCGTAGGCCGGGCCCGCCGTGTTCAACGGTTCCTCTCGCAGCCGTTTCATGTCGCCGAACAGTTTACCGGCATTCCCGGTCAGCTCGTTTCCATCGAAGATACCATCAAAGGGTTTAATATGATCATGGACGGAAAGACCGATCAATATCCTGAAGCTGCATTTAACCTTGTCGGCACCATCGATCAGGCCATTGAAAAAGGAGAGAAATTGCTTAAAGAAAGTAAACGGAAATAATGGACGATCTTTATCTGGAAATTATCACCCCTGAAGAGATCCTTTACGAGGGATATGTAGGACTTGTTGAAGTGCCCGGCTCCTCTGGCCGGTTTGTGCTTTTGCGCGATCATGCCCCCATCATTTCCACCCTCACCACCGGCGATGTACGGGTCATTGGTAAACATGGCCACGAAAACCATTTCCGGTGCAAGGAAGGTGTGTTGGAATGTCACGACAATCACACCGTGGTTCTGATGAATGAGATGCCGGATGATGAAGAATCTGGATCAAAATAAGTCGAAAGTGGGGATTCATAAATTCCACTGCATCACCATCATTGGTAACGAAGTGAAGCAATCTCTTTTTTTTTAAACGGACACCAGTAATAAAAAAACCCCTAATTAGAAATAAGAAAGGGTTCCTGGCAACCGCATCTCCAATTGGTTTTTACAAGTTTCAAATAGCGGAGATAACTGCCCAACCGCATTTTTTTTGAAACTATTTTTGATAACAATAGTCCGTTAAACTTTTGAAAAACCTGATTTTTAGCTGTTAAAAAGATATGCGTTATTTCTGCTAAGATGCCGATTATTAATTTTATATGATTCATCTCATATCTTAAATCTAAAAATCTAACGGTCTATTGTGATAAAACTCTTACCTTTTGTTTTATTAAATGAAAAGCATCAAGAAGATGACTCTTGTAACGATTTGATTGATCATTCCTGACAATTTTCCTGTTTTCTATCCGTGGTTTTTCCCTATTTTTGTGAAGTGTATTTTAATAACTTGGGGCTTACTCCTTGGGATTTTACAGGAATTAGTACTTATCAAAAATATCAACCATGACATTCAGCGAAACCTGCAACAAGATTTTTAACGAAGCCACCGAACATTATCACGAGTTCGACAACGTAGATGCCACTCCACGGAATCCCTATCAGGAAGGAACAATCGAAGACCTTCTGTTCCGTAAAAACTGGATAGATGCCGTTCAATGGCACCTCGAGGACATTATCCGGGACCCGGATATTGAGCCTGAAGAAGCTCTGAAAATTAAACGGCGCATCGATAAATCCAATCAAAACCGGACCGACCTGGTAGAATCGATCGATGATTACTTTTTTGAAAAGTATAAGAATGTCGAAGTGCTTCCCGATGCCACCATCAATACCGAAAGTCCTGCCTGGGCCATTGACCGGTTGTCCATCCTTGCTTTGAAGATCTATCACATGGAGCAGGAAGTAGCCAGAGAAGATGCCTCAGCAGAGCATCTCGACAAATGCAACCGGAAGTTGGCCGTATTGCTTCAGCAGCGCGAAGACCTCTCTTCGGCCATTGATCAGCTTATTGCCGATATTGAGGCCGGGCGGAAGTACATGAAAACTTACAAGCAAATGAAAATGTACAACGATCCCGCTCTGAATCCTGTGTTATATAAAAACAAAA
>JBNJDH010000337.1:0-4029 GCA_051744695.1 Bacteroidota bacterium
AGTCCCGAGCAAAAACAAAAACAAGTTTTTCAGCTTCTTGCACAGAAACGTGTGAAAGAGTCACTGGATGTGTTGGGTGAACTGGTGAAGGAGACCCACAACAGTGATTTGATCGACGGACTTTACAACACTGAAATGACTTACAAAAGCCTGTTGCGTTACACGGTTGAAGGTTTTGCCGACCCTGAAAGACAGCAGGTTTACAATCATCTGTTGACAGATATATATGGCCTGGCGGATCGCATTGTGGATGAACTGCGTAAGCGAAGCGGACAGGGGTGGCTCTTCGATGCCCGGCGGTTCCTCGATAGCCTGTCGGATGAAGAAAAAAATGCCATTCCGGCCAATTACCTTACGGAAGCGGATCGTTACATGGTTGCCTATACGGCTGATCCTTCCATAGCTGTTCCTTATCAGTTCGAGAAAGCCCTGGATCGTCTTTTCGAGATGATTGCATCGGTGCCCGAATTTCAAAAAGGACGGGAAGAAGAGGTGAATAAAATTTTCTTTGGTGATCCGTTCTTCTGGCCCTGGCAGAGTGTGGTGGTGAGTGCGTTGACCATTAACTTGTTGACTTCATACCGGGACGAGAATCTTACCCTTTTGTTTGATCTTTGCGAGCATGAACACAAGCAGGTAAAACAACGGGCACTGACCGGACTCATGTTTGTTCTTTTTAAATATGACCAGCGTTTATCGTTGAAGTCATGGGTGAAAGAACGTATCACAAAATTGAACGGGTTTTTCCCCCCCGAAATGATTCAGACCATTCTGATTCAGATTTTGCGAACCCGCGAGACGGAAAAGCTCACCCAGAAAATGAATGAAGAGATCATTCCCGAAGTGGCCCGCATTCAGCCCAATCTGCGCAAGAAGCTGGACCTTGACAATCTGCTTGGCGAAGGGTTTTCGGAGGATAAAAATCCCGACTGGGAGAATATTTTCTCCGATTCTCCCGAGCTTATGGATAAACTGGAAGAGATGAGCCGCTTGCAGATGGAGGGGGCCGATCTCTTTATGTCCACTTTCCGGATGTTGAAGCATTTTCCTTTTTTCAACGATATTCACCATTGGTTCCTTCCGTTCTTCTATCCCAATCCTTATGTAGAGGAGGCCCTGAAAAACGAATCCGGTCCGCTGAAAAATACAGATATGCTCAACAGCATGGCCGACTCCGGGGTGTTGTGCAACTCGGACAAATACTCCCTGATCATGAGCATACCCCAAATGCCTTCCATGCAGAAGGATATGATGGGGAAAATGTTCGGGGCCGAGATGGAGTCCATGAAGGAAGTTCAGGACAGTGATGAACTTGTAGATCCGGGCAAGAAGGATCTGTTTATTTCCAATCAATACATTCAGGATCTTTATCGTTTCTTTAAGGTTCATCCCCAAAAAGACTCTTTTGATGATCCTTTCAGCTGGAAGATCGAATTTCACAACAAATGGTTCCTTTCATGGCTGGCCCCTGAAGAGAATATTTCCCTGAAACTTGCCGAGTATCTTTTTGGCAAGGATTATTTTCAGGATGCGGCAAAGATTTATCAGCAGAAAGTGAGACAAGAAGAGCCGGATCGGCAATTGCTCCAGAAGCTTGCTTATTGTTATCAGCAGGAAGGTGATTATGAACAGGCTCTCCATTATTATCTCCAGGCCGAATTGTATGGTGACCCGCAGGTTTGGAACACCAAAAAAATCGCGCTTTGTTACCGGTATTTGAAAAACCCTGAGAAAGCCCTGGATTATTACCAGAGGGCCGAAAAACAGAAGCCCGAAGATCTGCATACCCAGGTCAGCATCGGCCATTGTCTGCTTGAGCTAAAGCGATATGACGAGGCCCTGCAATATTATTTCAAAGTAGAATATTTGGCGCCGGACAACCATAAAGTGTGGCGTCCCATTGCCTGGTGTTCCCTGGTAGAGGGTAAATTTGAACAGGCCCGCAAATACTGCGAAAAAGCCGTCAACGATGTGCCCACCCGGCATGATTATATGAATATGGGGCATATTCTGTGGTGTATGGGGAGCAGAAAAGATGCTTTGGAGTGGTATCAGAAGTCTGTGCGTCATGAAGAGTCTTCCATGAAAGAATTTGTGGATGCTTTCAGGGAGGATCGTTCCGTGTTGGTCAGCCATGGCATTGAACCCGACGATATCCCCATTATGCTTGATCAGCTGCGTTATTATCTGGAACCCTGATGGCTTATGGGAAAGAAAAAGCCCGGAAAAAGAAAACCCGACGTTGAACTCTATAGTTATGGGATTTACAGCCCCTGGGACCGTCAATCACGCGAATTGCCCGAGCTTAAAGAGATCACGACTGTTGTTCCTGTTCAGTCGGATGTGGAGTTCGGGTATGTGTTGAAAATCAGAGGCGGAAAAGGATATACGCTGGCGTATGAAATCAATCATCCCCCCATTCGGGATGAAAACGGGGAATGGATGCCACCCTTTACCGGGGAGATCATTATTCCTTCAAATGACTGGGAATTTTTCCTGGGAGACACGGTATGGGAGCCTTACGAAGAAAAAGCGGGTCAGTGGATCCTTGTTACCCGCATACAAGGCCGTGAAGTAGCCCGTCAAACTTTTAAACTCAGACCTTCTTCTTCCGACACTACGAAAACGTAATGTTGAAAAGAAAAGCGCCGAATAATATCAATATGATGACAATAGCCACTTCAATGATTGAATAAATCAAAATCTTTCGCTTCAGCCGCGCTATTGTATCGTTCTCTTTCTCGCTCTCTTTCATCTTGTTTTTCTTCAGGAATTTCATAATGGACAAAGGAAAAACAAATCACAATTCATACGAAAGCAAAAAAGCATAGTTGTGAATTTTTAACAAAATTTATGGAAAACATAATTTGCTATTGTAGAGTGGTTTGCAAAAAGATCGCGTTAAAATTTTCGAAGGAAATGATTATATTTTATTTGTTTTTGTGTGTAAAAAAATAAATAATGTTTGTCCATAAGATCCCATTTACTGCTCAAGCCTTGTAAATGGAACTTTCTGAACAAACACATGAATGCTAAGACACATTGTCCAATTTATAGACAGGCTTAAAAAAGGACCTGGCATTTTGCCCAGGAGGCAACAGGTATTTATACATTGAACCTGAAATGCATGACATCTCCGTCCTGAACTTCATAGTCTTTTCCCTCTACCTGCATTTTCCCGGCTTCCTTACAAGCCTGCTCTGATCCCAGAGCTGCATAATCTTCGTATTTGATCACTTCGGCCCGGATGAATCCTTTCTCGAAATCGGTGTGAATCACACCTGCGGCCTGGGGGGCCAGTGCACCGGAGGGAAAAGTCCAGGCGCGCACCTCTTTGGGACCGGCTGTAAAGAAGGTCTTTAAATCCAGGATTTTGTAGGCTGAATGAATCAACTTGTTCACGCCGGATTCTTCGAGTCCGAGATCGGCCAGGAACATGTTGCGTTCTTCGTAAGTTTCCAGTTCGGCAATCTCTGCTTCCGTTTGGGCGGCAATAACCAGAACCTGGGCATCCTCTTCACTGACTGCTTCTTTGACCGCTTCCACGTGACGATTGCCACTAACAACTGATGCTTCATCCACATTGCAAACGTATAGCACGGGCTTGTTAGTCAATAAAAAGAGGTCTTTGGCTATTTTCTTTTCCTGATCGCTGAGTTCCACCACACGGGCAGATTTTCCGCTTTCCAGGGCTTCTTTGTATTTAAACAGAACATCCAGCAGCCTTTTGGCTTCGGGGTCTTTTGAAGTCTTCGCTACTTTTTCGGTCTTCTGGATGCGGGTCTCCACGGTCTCCAGATCCTTGAGCTGAAGCTCCATGTCAATGACATCCTTGTCACGTACCGGATCTATGGTTCCGTCCACATGCGTCACATTGGTGTCTTCAAAGCAGCGCAGCACATGAATGATGGCATCGGTTTCCCGGATGTTGGCCAAAAATTTGTTTCCAAGGCCTTCGCCTTTGCTGGCCCCTTTTACCAGTCCTGCAATATCAACAATCTCGACAGTGGTGGGGGTCACTTTTTGGGG
>JBNJDH010000338.1:0-4022 GCA_051744695.1 Bacteroidota bacterium
TGGCAGTCACATCCAGGTGGTCAGTTATGATTTTAACCTGAGCTATCAAACCAATCCCATTGAGCAGGATTCTGTACTGGAAAGCCGCGTCAGTGAAGTGCCCGGCGTACATCACGTGCAGCGCTTTGCCACCAAGCCGGGTCTGATGAAAACCGATACAGAAATGCAGGGACTGGTGCTCCGGGGTGTGGGGAATGAATTTGACTGGA
Source organism: Bacteroidota bacterium (assembly GCA_051744695.1). Lineage (GTDB taxonomy): Bacteria > Bacteroidota > Bacteroidia > Bacteroidales > Marinilabiliaceae > Marinilabilia. The sequence continues at coordinate 210 of JBNJDH010000338.1, forward strand.
CCTTTTTTCGTACCATTATCCGGGAAGGCGATACCATTCCCATGGAGGCCGACAAAACATCCAACGGGATTCTTATCTCCGACGAAGTGGCCGAGATGCTGCGCCTTGATGTGGGAGACAAAGCCCCAATGTATTTCTTTGAAGACCAGATTCGTGCCCGGAATTTTACAATAGAAGGGATCTTTGACAGCAACTTACCCGAACTGGATGAAACATTTGTATTGGCCGATATCCGGCAAGTTCAGCGGCTGAACAATTGGGACGAAAATCAAATATCCGGTTATGAGTTGCTTACCGATGACTTCGACACCATAATGGAGACCGGCAGCAAGGTTTCCGACATTGTCGCCGGCCATATCTCTGATGACGGGACCATGCTCCGCACCCGGACCATCAGGCAGACACAGCCCCAGATATTTGGATGGCTCGACCTTCTGGATATGAACATCGTGGTCATCATTGTATTGATCGTCCTGGTGGCCGGTTTCAATATGATCACCGGTATACTTATTCTCATCCTGGAGCGGACCAATATGATCGGTATTCTCAAAGCTCTCGGGATCACCGACTGGTCGCTTCGCAAAGTATTCTTAACGCTGTCGTCCCGCATTGTCCTGCGCGGGCTAATTTGGGGAAATTTCCTGGGGTTGCTGATTTGTTGGCTACAGGCCCGTTTTGGTTTTTTGAAACTCGATCCGGACAACTATTTTCTGGAGACGGTCCCCATACACCTGTCTCTGCTTCATATCATTCTGCTTAACGTGGGTGCTGTGCTGGCCATTTTTCTGATGATGCTGGGGCCCTCTTACCTGGCAGCCCGTATTTCCCCCGTGAAAGCCATCCGCTTCGAATAAATCCAACTGATTACTGCTTACTGTTTACTGATCACTGCTTACTGATCACTGCTTACTGTTTACTGTTTACTGATCACTGTTTACTGATCACTGTTTACTGATCACTGCTTACTGTTTACTGTTTACTGTCCTCCCCCGTACACCACCCGTGCATTTCCGAACACCCCCACACGGTCGAACAAACAAGAGTCAATTTTCAAACCCTTTATTACAAGGCTGTTACAAATCAAAAGATTTAAAATTCCTTAAAACCAACTGCTTTTCACCCTTTTGGCATGCTTTTCTCATGAAGTCAGGTGGTTTAAAATTAAAAAATGGAACAACTGAAAGCCATTTTGTCAAACGTGACGGAATGGCTTTCTTCTGTCTTGACATTTTTGAAATAACTCTATCTTTGCATTACAACCATCCGCCTCCTGTTTTGTGGCAGCGGAAATAGCGTTTCTTCATGCAAAAGATCATCCTGGTAGCCGGGGCACGCCCCAATTTTGTTAAAATCGCCCCGCTTTGGCGGGTTTTCTCAACCAATGCGGAATCCCGGGTGTTATTGGTTCACACCGGTCAGCATTACGACGGCAACATGGACCAGGTGTTTTTTGATGATCTGGGATTGCCCCGGCCTGACTACCACCTCAATGCCGGCGGATCTTCCCATGCACGGCAGACCGCGGATATCATGACCCGTTTTGACGAGGTACTGGACAGGGAAGAACCTGATGACGTGGTGGTTGTGGGCGATGTAAACTCCACTTTAGCCTGTGCCCTGGTGGCAGTAAAAAGAAACATCAGGACATCACATGTGGAAGCCGGATTGAGAAGTTTTGACCGAAGCATGCCGGAGGAGATCAACCGGGTGGTGACCGATGCTGTGGCAGATTTTTTGTTTGTCTCAGAAACATCCGGGATGCACAATTTGAAAAAGGAAAATGTGCCTGTCGAAAAAATGTTCCTGGTGGGCAATGTGATGATCGACAGTTTGAAATATGCCCGCGATAAGATTGACACTTCCGGAATATTGGAAAGATATGGCCTTATTCCTGAAAAATTTGCCCTGGTGACCATCCATCGTCCTTCAAATGTAGATCTGGACGGACGTTTAGGGTCCGTCATGGACTGGCTTGGCCGTTTATCGCAAAAAATCCGGGTGGTGTTTCCCATGCATCCGCGTACGCGCAAAAAATTGCAGGAAAGCGATAATCCGGTATTGAGCGACAACACCTCCTATCCCGGGCTGAATATCATACCCCCCCTGGGATACATCGATTTTCAAAAATTGTTGAAATCGGCACAATTTGTGATAACAGATAGTGGTGGTCTTCAGGAAGAAACCACCTGGCTGGGTGTTCCGTGCATCACTCTGCGCAACAATACCGAAAGACCCGTGACCGTTGAAAAGGGAACCAATTATCTTGTTGGGAGTGACCTGAAAAAAGCCGGTGAAGCAGCAAATGACATCATCGAGGGAAAGGCCCGGAACGGAGAAACGCCCCATTTGTGGGACGGAGAAACGGCCTCCCGCATTGTGCGCGTGATTACAGGTAGATAGAGTCTGTCCATAAAGCACCACTTTCTGAACAGACATATGATTACGAAAACGCTTTGTCCAATTTTCAGACGGGTACCAAATAGCAATAGATCATTAGATTCCTGCCTGACGGCAGGCAGGTAAGATGAATCATATAATGCTGAAATTATGCATTTTGACAAAAGGACCCATTTAAATATAAACAGCTGAAACGAACTTAACAAAGGTTCTTGCAAAAGTTTAACGGACCATTGAAATAGCTTTAACCTGATTAATTGACTTTGTCGAACTTCGTTTCATGGATTTTCGTCATGAATTAATCAGGTTTAAAAAAAATATTGATCATCTAACAATCCATTTTATCCAAAGTATGTTTCAAAATCATCATATAAAAACACTTTTCCCTTTATCTCTTCTGATATTGATGCTGACGGCAGGTTGCAGTCCCCGGGAGCGTGTTCCCAGTGAGTTCCCCGATGAAGAAAAAATGGCGGAATTGATTGCAGATCTTTACATTGCAGAGAATGTTGTCACCCGCGGACGTTCAGGCCCGCCCGGCGATCCGTCTGACAGCAACATTCCGGGATATTACAAAGGGGTGTTAGAAAAATACGACATCACTGTCGCTGAATTTGACACCATCCGCAAATGGTATGCAGCGCATCCCTATCATTACCAGGAGGTTTATGACAAGGCAATCGTGAAGTTAAGCCGCCGTGAAGCTGAGCTCGAACAGAAAATGAGGGAAGAACGGGAAAAAGAAGAAGCAATTCCGGAAGTCATTGATCTTTGGGAAAAGGACCGGAATCTTACGATAAATGCCGATGATACCATTGACCGGCGGATACCTTTCCAGATCGAACTTGATTCTTTAACCGGTGGGGAAATCCGGTTTTCAACGATGTACAAGTTCCTGAGGGAAGACATGACCAAAGAGGGTGAAATGATGCTCGTGATAGAATATCGCGACACCATTGCTGATACGCTTACACAAAAGCTGGAAAAAACATTCCAGCTTCGCAATGTGACCATTGAGACGGAGGTTGATTCAACCATGCCGGCAACCAGCATCTCAGGGTTGATGTTCGACCACGATACAACGGCCGCCACAGCCATTGAGTTTTCCAGAATAAGGATGGAACATCTCCCCGAAGAAATCAAAAACAAACGTGAAAGCGAAGATACACCACAACTCGAGAGATCCGAAATGCCGGAAAGATGAATATGCAGAAATTTGCCGCCCATTACATGCTTTCGCCGGAAGGTTTTTTTCGTAAGTGGCCTGTAATATCTGTCACAGATGACGGACGAATTCTGGATGTGCAGACCTCCCCGAACGGGTTAAAAGAGCAACCCGGAATTTCTTTTTTTGCCGGCATATTGGTGCCGGCTTTCATAGATGTCTGGTGGACAGGGGCAGCTTCATCTGGTCCT
>JBNJDH010000339.1:0-4016 GCA_051744695.1 Bacteroidota bacterium
TTCAATATATTCATGCGCCACCACATGAAGCGCGTCAAGCAATCGGTTCATACGGTCTGCATATCCGAGATTGTGATAGTCCCGGAGTGCGTTGCTTGCTTCTTCTCCGGCTATTTTTAAGTGATCATATGCGGTGATTGGTTCATCCATGGTATCCTCCAAACGAGAAAAGAATGATTGTGAAAAAATAGAGCATGGCAAATAACAAGACGGATCCCAGAAGGTCTTTAATCATTATCTCCTTCCCTCCAAACACTCCCATATTTCATCTTGTCGGGACCTTACAAGCGCCTGCCTGACCTCCGGCCGCCGCTGATTAAAACTAACACACGACCGGCAAAACGGCGTTGCATCCCGGAACGATAACGGGCCGCCGCAGTCGTGGCAGCAAACAACTGCGCTGCCGATATCCCTGATCGTTCTTTTTTGATTAAAATTAATGAGCATGCTTGGTCTCCGCTATTTCATTAATTAACTGCGTCAACTCCCAACCAATGCCCTGAAGCTCTTTTACTGCTTCAGGTAATCTCTGTGCATTACTGTTTAGTAAAACCCTGTCTGGCAGAGCCGTGAGGAGGTTAGAAAGGGCAATATAGTATCCGATAGGGGTTCGTGTTTTTTCTCCGGGCTTTTTTGACTCCGGACCGGACTTGCCGATTCTGTATAAAATCCAACAGTGCGGATCGGTTTCAACTTCGTAATTTTTTGATAATTCAATAAGCATACTTGGCCTCCTTTGTTAATTTTATTCTCTGTTCAATCCGGCTTCCATGCCAGAGGGCTTACCGTAAAAGGTTGCCGTGGCTGTTTGACCGGTTCGCCTTTCGCCCCTGGTACCATTTCTGATACGAAGCGGGGTGAGTGGCGATGTTGGGTAAAAATATATACCCGGCAAAAATAAATGTCAAGAAAAAAATTTACAGGGGATGATGTTTTTTAATCATGGGCTGAACATGGGCTTGCAACTTTTCATTTGACATAAAGATTATTATCGTTTATAAAGAAACCATGAAATTAAATACTGAAAAAATAAAAAAAGAAATGAACCGGTTGGGTTGGACGCAAACCTACCTGGCTAACAAGATGGGTGTTAAACGTCAATATGTCCAGTATATGCTTAAAAGCGGGACAAACCCTACAATCAAAACGATTAAAAGGTTTGCTGAAGCCCTGGACATAGAGCCGAAAGATTTAATCCAAAGTTAACCGGTAATTTTACCCGCCAGAAAGGAGGACTGTTGTTTGAAAAACTTGAACAACTCGACGCCGAATACCGTAACCGCACCGCCCACCTCGGCGGCAAGGCAGAACAGAAACAATGCGCCTGGCAGGACTGCCAACTTGACGCCGCATCGCACGGATTCTGCAAAACCTGCTATCTGAGCATGACCAGGGGCGGACTGATACGCTTGAATTTAGACGACCGGACGCATGAAGCTAAGGCGGCTTTGTTTCTGGAATTTCAGGAGATTGCCGAAAGTTTTGACATGACGCCGGATGAGCTGCTTACTGCGGCGTTTTTTACGGTGCTTAAAGAGGGGAGGAAATAATGATATGGAGTATCAGGCGTTTTTAGAAAATAAGAGGCATTTAGCCTCAATGGACGGGTTTAAACCAACTTTTTTGCCCGATTTCCTTTTCGATTTTCAAAAGGCAATGGTTGAATATGCCGTCAGAAAAGGCCGGTCTGCCTTATTTGAAGATTGCGGGCTCGGCAAAACACCACAGTTTCTTGTTTGGGCACAAAACGTTGTAGAGCACACAAATAAACCTGTTTTAATTCTAACCCCTCTGGCTGTTTCCATGCAGGTGGTTGAAGAAGGTAAAAAGTTTGGCGTTGAATGTGAGCAATCCAGAGACGGCAAGTTTTCCGGCAAAATCATTGTAACAAATTATGAGCGACTTCACTATTTTGACCCGGCCATCTTTTCAGGTATGGTGTGCGATGAATCAAGTATATTGAAAAACTTTGACGGGTCCAGGAAGCAAGAAATAACAGAATTTATGCGCAAAATGCCTTTTCGCTTGCTTTGCACCGCAACGGCAGCCCCGAATGATTATATCGAACTTGGCACGTCCAGTGAGGCCCTTGGTGAAATGGGATATATGGACATGCTTAATTACTTTTTTAAAAATGATCAAAACAACTCCAACACAGGGCGGTACCACGGGAAAACAATGAAATGGCGTTTTAAAAAACACGCTGAAATTGCCTTCTGGCAGTGGGTTTCATCATGGGCACGGGCCTTGCGCAAGCCCTCTGACCTTGGCTTTGACGATGGTCCTTTTATCCTGCCTTCAATCGTAGAGTCACAACATGAAATTAAAAACACCCGCCCCCACCCAGGCAAACTGTTTGTAGAAGAAGCCCGAAATTTGCAAGAGCAGCGTGAAGAGTTGCGCATGACCTTAAATGAAAGATGTGAAAAAACAGCGGAAATAGCAACGCATGACAGCCCCATTGTTATTTGGTGCCACTTAAACGATGAAGCCAACTTACTCGAAAAGCAAATACCCGGAGCGGTGCAAGTTGCCGGTCGGCATCCTGACGAAAAAAAAGAAGAAAGGTTATCTGCTTTTTCAAACGGCGAAATCAGGGCGCTTGTGACCAAGCCGAAAATAGCAGGGTTTGGATTAAACTGGCAGCACTGTTCGCACATGACCTTCTTTCCTTCCCATTCGTACGAACAATATTATCAAGCGGTACGGAGACTTTGGCGGTTCGGGCAAAAAAACTCCGTGCGGGTAGACATCGTAACAACCCCTGGGATGAAATCAGTTTTAAACAACCTTCAACACAAAGCAAAAGCAGCCGACGAAATGTTTTCGCAGTTGGTTAAATATATGAACGATTCAATAAAAATTGAGCGCAAAGGATACCATAAAACAAAAGAGGAGGTTCCAGCATGGCTGTAATTGATCAGGAAGTCACGGAACAATACGCTCTTTATAATGCCGATTGTATGGAGGTTATGCCAAGCTTTCCGGATGACAAAATACACTTAAGCATTTATTCACCACCATTCGGCGGACTGTATCATTACAGTTCATCAGAACGTGATTTGTCAAATTGTAAGGATTATCAAGAGTTTTTCGATCATTATTATTACATTGTCAAGGAATTGTATCGAATGACCATGCCAGGCAGAATGACCTGTGTTCATTGTATGGATGTTCCTTCCGGCAACAGCGGAAAAGATCACCTTGTAGATTTCCCTGGTGATATTATTCGGATGCACGAAAAATTAGGGTTTCATTATATCGCCCGGTATTGCGTATGGAAAGAGCCACTTGGAGTGAGAAACCGAACAATGGCAAAGAATCTTGCGCACAAAACGATAGTTGAGGATTCTTCGCGCTGTTCTGTTGCGTCTGCTGATTACCTACTTGTTTTTAGAAAAAAAGGTGACAATCCTATACCGATTGCTCACCCAACAGGGCTTGACAGTTACGCTGGTGCGCGTGAAATCCCTAAAGAACTACTGCCATACCGAAAGTGGACCGGGAAACAAACAGAAAACAAGTACTCTCATTGGATATGGCGGCAGTACGCGTCGGCTTTTTGGGACGATGTGCGCATTGATAGAGTTTTGCCGTATAAAGTCGCTAAAGAAGAAGAGGACGAAAAGCATGTGCACCCTTTGCAGCTTGATGTAATTGAAAGGTGCCTGGTTCTTTGGTCAAACCCTGGCGAAACTATGTTTACCCCATTTATGGGCGTCGGGTCTGAAGTTTATGGCGCTGTATTAAATGGCAGAAAAGGCGTTGGGGTTGAGCTTAAAACATCGTATTATAATCAGGCAGTTAAAAACGTCGCTACTGCTGAGTTACCGGAAACGAACAAGCAAAAGGAGCTATTCTCATGATAAAAGTATATATCGCAGGCTGTTATTCAGCAGATAACGTGCTTGATGTACTCAAAAACATCGGCAGGGGGTGTGAAATGGGGGCCAAACTGTTTTCCTACGGTTTCGCACCATTTGTCCCCTGGCATGATGCGGACTTTGTAACCCGGC
>JBNJDH010000340.1:0-3999 GCA_051744695.1 Bacteroidota bacterium
ATAGACACTTTGAGAGTTTTCTTCCTGAGGTTGGCCCAGGGAAATTCGCCGTTTGTTGCGGATAAAAATCATATTCATCACCGCCTGCTTACGCTGGGGTTTTCTCATATTCAGATAGCTCTAATACTGGGTGCTGTAAATATCCTGTTCATTGTTGCTTCGTTTTTGCTTATGAATCTGGGTATGTTGAAACTTATGGCCATTAACCTCGTATCAGGTTTTATTATTTTTTATTTACCAGCGCTTTTTATCAAATTGAAAGCCCGGAGAATACGGAAAGATAATTCATTTTTTGATCCTTCTGCTGCCGATGGAGTGGAAAATCGGGAATAAATGGAATTGATTCATGAGTACAAAAATATCTCTGATAACCGTTTCATATCAGTCTGCTTATACGCTTCAGGCCACCATAGACTCAGTGCGGCAGCAAAATTACTCCAATATTGAATATATTATTGTGGATGGGGGATCTACCGATGGAACCCTTGAAATAATAAAAAACAACCAGGATGTGGTAGATCATTGGATCAGTGAAACCGATGCTGGTACTTATGATGCCATGAATAAAGGATTTGAAATGGCATCCGGAGATCTTGTCGGTTTTTTACATGCCGATGATGTGTTTGCTTCGCCTGAGGTTCTTAATATGGTTTGCAAAAGATATCAGGAATCTTCATTTCATATTTTGTATGGAGATTTGGAATACGTCAGCCCGGAAGACATAAAAAGAGTGGTCCGGTACTGGAGAAGTGGCTCTTTCCGGCAACGGCAGCTACATCGCGGATGGATGCCTCCCCATCCTACTGTTTACGTGGATCGCAGGTTTTTTCAAAAAGTGGGACATTACAATCTTGATTTTCGGATATCAGCCGATTATGAATGGTTGCTTCGGGCGCTTTCAAGGCCAACTATCCGGGTTGAATACCTTCCGGAAGTTATGGTGCGCATGCGATTGGGCGGGTTAAGCAACGGGTCGTTAAAAAATCTGGTGGTGAAATCGGTCGAGGATTTTAGGGCCCTTCGTGAAAATGAAGTGGGCGGTGTTGCCACGTTGTTCCTGAAAAATGCGTCCAAAGTTTCTCAATTTGTCCGCCGCAATTGATCACATCTGCTGATTACGATTCTTCTCCTTATTTTTTATATTTATTTTTGGTGCTTATTTTTAATAGATCGTTAGATTTGTAGATGCCTGTCGGGCCACAAGTATCTTAGATGTGTTGTTTTGCAGCGAGATACTGCAATAACAGCATGAATGAAAGGAAAATAATTGATTGACAAGCATTACAACAATCAGATCGAAAAAAAGAAGATTATATGATAACGCGTCCCCAGGGAGCATCTTCCATTTATAGCCGGCATCCGGGCGGAAAAGCCGACGGTTTTTCTGATATTAAAAAAATTGCCCGGCTTGTCTGGAAAAACTGGTATCTTTTTGCCATCAGCATTCCCTTTTTTCTGGGGGCGGTTTATATGTATCATCGTTATACCTCTCCTGTTTATCGCGGGTCGGTTACTATGCTTTTAAAAACCGAATCCGAGCGGATGATGAAAGAGGTAGACCTTATGGAAGGTTTTGGTTTGTCACCGGAAGTAAGAAAAATCGAAAACCAGTCTTTCATCATGCGTTCTCAGAAAACCGTGAGTGAAGCCATTGAGCGTCTTGATTTTCACATTTCTTATTTTGCCGATGGCCGTTTTAAAGATACTGAACTTTACCGTTCGGCACCTTTTAGGATTGAAATGGATCCATCTCACCCTCAGATACTGGAAACCCCCATCCACATTAATTATTTGGAAAACGGACGTGTGAAAATTTCGGCATCATCAGAGTCGGGTGTTTTACATCGGTTCGATAAAGGAGAAAACGTGGAACGGGCCGCACCATTTAACTTTGAAAAAGAGGTGGAATTGGGTGAGAAGGTGGAACATGAGGGTTTTGCCTTCCGGATTGTGCCCAATGAAGAAACCTTAAGCAAAAATGTAGAGGACTATTACATTAAATTTCATTCTCAAAGTCGCTTAACAAACCAGTACCGATCTAAAGTTTCGGTAAATAATTATCGCGAAGAATCCTCAATTGTTTTCATTAATGCAACCGGGCACAATCCCCGGAAAATTGAGCGTTTTCTGAATGTGCTCTCCGATGTGATCATCGAAAACAACCTGGAACGTAAAAACGATATGGCCACCCGTTCGCTGGAATTTATTCAGCAACAGTTGAAAAATGTGGAAGATACATTGAACAAGACCCAGCAGAAATTGATGGATTTCCGAAAGCGGAATCGTTATATGGTGCCTTCCGATTATGCCTCACGGATGTCTGAAAATTTTCTTGAAAAGGAAAAGGAACTCCGGATGCTGGAATTGAGATATGATTATTTTGATCGTCTGAGAAAACGTCTTCGCAACGGAAATTTAAGCGAAGATTATTTGCTTTCGGCCTACAGTGATGATGCCGGTCTGGTTAATCAAATGGTGGACCGCTATGTTGATGTTTATTCGGAGATTAAAGTTCTTGAAAAAGATGCCGGGACCTCGAACCCTTATTATGAGGAATTACAACAAAGGCTTGATGTGACCAGTGATTTGCTGCTTCAGGCCATTGATAAGCGAATGGAAACACTGGAAATCAGAAGAAAGGAGTTTGAAGGGCAAATGAATGAAATCTCCAACAAGATGGATGATTTGCCCGAGTTGGATAAAGAATACCTGGAATTGGATCGTGCTTACAACTTAAATGATGCCATTTACACGTTTCTTCTTCAGAAGAATTCTGAAACCCAGATAGCGAAAGCATCCAATGTGCCGGACAATGAGATTTTGGATGAGGCTTCGGTATCAGGGGTGGTTTCTCCTGATAAACGGGGGAATTACGGAAAAGCATTGTTGTTGGCTTTTCTGCTGCCGGGAGCTTTGATTGGTTTGCGTGAAATGCTCAATTCAAAAGTCCGTGACAGGGACGAGATGGAAGCCCTGGCCGGAGATTTTCCCAATATGGGAAATATTGTCCGAAACAAAATGCAGGCCGAGAATGTCATTCAGGAGGCTCCCAATTCTTTAATGGCTGAATCATTCCGGTCGTTGCGAACCAAGATCCGTTTTATGTCAACGGACCGGAAGTATCAAACCATTCTGGTCACCTCAACCAATACGGGTGAAGGGAAAACTTTCTGCGCGATGAACCTGGCATCTGTTTTTGCCATTTCAGGTAAGAAGGTGGCTCTTTTGGGGTTTGATATGCGGAAACCTCGCCTTTCCGATATTTTTGATAAATCCCAATACACGGGGTTGTCCAATTATCTAATCGGGCAATGTGATGTGGACGACATTCTTTTCCCTTCTGAAATTGAGAATTTGTGGATCGTACCCTCAGGTGTAACTCCTCCCAATCCGTCTGAACTGATCAACGGGGACAAAACCCGGTTATTGTTCGAACAGCTTCGGGAGCGTTTTGATACACTTATTATAGACACGCCTCCCGTGGGATTGGTGGCGGATGCCCGGATATTGATGCAATACAGTGATTGTCATATGTTTGTGGTCCGTGCCGGTTGGACTCGCAAAGAACACTTTTCCACAACGATTGAAGAGTTGCGAAATGAAAAAATCCCCCACATTGGATTGGTTCTGAATGATGTCAATCCGGCCGATAAACGATATGGGTACTACAATACAGGCTATTACGGACCGCCTTATCACAAAACCTGATAGTGGAAATGTTTTGTTTGTGATATCGTTTGCTGTCGGGTTAATTTTTTCGCAGTTTGCATTTGTCAGATCAGTAGATACCCTCTTGTTCATGGAATACTCTCAAAATTTTTCCCTTTTCTCATACAATACTTTTCAGATCAATGTAAAAAGCCGCCGGTTTGTCAGGTTTGATGCACCGGATGAGTTATCTCAATGGCTGATGCAAAATCCTGTTCAGGATGTTTTTGTATTGGGAGGTGGCAGCAACGTGCTTTTTACCGATGATTATGAAGGAACGGTTATACATCC
>JBNJDH010000341.1:0-3990 GCA_051744695.1 Bacteroidota bacterium
CTCGTCGTCAGATCCTTTATATCCCCAATGGCATTGATATGGCCAATGTCAGAGATCTGCCGGGGGTGGAGGAAAAAGGATATGTGCTTTTTGCTTCCGGCCGCATCATTCCTGCCAAAGGTGCCCATTTGATGTTGGAAGCTCTCGATAGCATTGGCTACGACGGGAAAGTGTTTGTGATCGGAAATCGCGATCATTCCCCCGAATATGCCCACAATCTTGAGAAGATGGCCGCTTCGCTAAACGTTTTGTTTTTGGACATCATTAAAGAAAAAAAAGAACTAATGGCCCGGGTGAAAAATGCCGGCATGTTTGTTTTTCCCAGCTATCATGAGGGGATGTCCAATATGTTGCTGGAAGCTGCATCTCTGCAGGTGCCCCTCATTTGCAGCGACATTCCCGGCAATCGGCAGGTGTTCACTGACGATGAAACCTTTTTCTTTCGATCTGGCGATTCATCAGATCTTGCCGAAAAAATAAGGTATGTGCTGGATCATCCTCGCGAAGCCAACGAGGTGGCCCGTAAAGGCTATGAACGTTTAGAGAAAGAATACAACTGGGAACATCTATCACGGCGGTATGCCGGAATTTACGACTGGCTCATTCAAAACAAAAAACCGCTGAATCGCGGCAACTCTTTTGATGCTGTGTGACCGTAGTTCTTTATCACAATTGTTTTAAATAAAAAAAGGATCTCACCTGCTTTGTGTGAGATCCCTTTTTGAAACTATTTTTGATGATCCATTGTTTTACATCTCATAATCTCCTGCTAGCTCGTTGAGATAAATTTCCAGATTTGTATAATAGGGTGAAAGGGTGTTTTCAGAAGCATCTTCTGCTGATTCTGGATTAAGCCCTTTCTCAACTTCCCATTTGTCCGGAATTCCGTCTCTGTCGCTGTCTTCAGGAGCTTCGCCTGCACGTTGCGTGGGATATCCGCCGCGGTCAGAAGGTGAATCAACAAAATCCCCTGAATAGGTGCTGGTTTCTTCGATGATCCGTTCATCCACCTCGTCGAGTATAGGCATCCGGGCGCCGGCATTGTTTAGCACGTAATCGTCCACTTCGTTGATGCCGCGAATCTGGTCATAATAGCGGTCCCAGTTATCGGGCGGATTGTTGATCAGATACTCTTCAAAATATTCCGGTTCTTTCAGATAAGAAGGACTTACTTCCTCAATGGGATTCAAATCTCCGCCATCATCGATGTAATTGTCTTCTACAAACAAGGTAGAACCATCTACCAGGAGGAAACCCCACTTGCGAAGTACGGGTAGATCGTGGCTTGTTGCGCCTTTCCGGTAGTAGTTTCGGTAGATCATGGCATCCGTGATGGGGATTTCATCCCGAAATATCTGGGTGTGTGTGCCAAATCCCGGGCTCATCGGTCCCCAGTTGTACACCAGGTTGTTTAACACATGGATGTTTCGGCTGTTGCTCGAAATCAGAGGATTTCTTCCCATATTGTGAGCAAACAGGTTGTTGACGATCGAGATGTTGTCAAGATCGTTCAACATCAGAAGCCCCTTGGAATGTTCGCCTTCTTCGTGATAGCTGTTTGAGAGGCCTTCTGCAATGATGCTTTTCTGGATTGTCAGGTTGTTTGAACCTGTGGAAAATGCGACATTCTCGTCAATGCTCCATGTAAAAGAAATGTGATCGAGCATAATGTTGTGGCAATTCCTGTTTTTGTAGAGTGTCAGCGCATCCCTGCTTGTTGGATCTGTTCCGGTATTTATGTTGTCGCCGGGACGAATTCTCAAATGGCGGATGATGATGTCGTGTGTTTCGATCCGTATACCTGCATTTTTGAGAGTGATTCCCGATCCCGGTGCCGTTTGGCCCGCGATGGTGATGTATGGTTCTTCAATTTTTAGATTGTCAGAAAGTTCTATGATTCCCCCTACTCTGAAAACGACTGTGCGGGGTCCGGAAACTTCTTCCAATGCATAACGGAGAGTCCCCTTATTCCGGGAGTCTTCCAGCGAAGTTACATAGACAGTCTGACCGTCTCGTCCGCCTTTTGTATAGCGTCCGTATCCCTGAGCGGTGGGAAAGGCCTTGGTCTCTTCAAATTCGGGGACTTTGTATTCCCCGGATGTTTCGGTCGTGTCTTCTGCTGCCTCTTCTTGTTGTTCTTCTTCGGTTTCTTCTTCGTTATCCTCCTCTTCTTCAGTCTCTTCTGTGCTCACTTCGGGGTCGGTTATGGTATCAATGTCTTGCAGTTCGCAACCTCCTATTAATAACCCAATAACCCAAATGGACAATACTGTCCTGTTCAAAAAAATTTTTTTCATGGTCCTTGATAGTTTTTTGTTTTTAATCTTAAAAGATACTTCTTCATGGCTTGGGGGTACTTACGGTCATTTCTTTAAAATGTTGTTCCGTCAATAATTTTTGACTGAATGTAAGGGAGAATTGACACCTGAAACCCTTGTGGTTTGGTGGCTAATGCGCATACGTTAAAAAAGATTAAAACTCATTCATCAATAAAAATTCAGTTTCTGTCAAAATAAACTTATTTGGGTTCGTATCTACAATTCTGTTTGGCAAGTACTGACATAGATGTTTCATGTTGTTTGATCGCTTTTTCTTCTCAGTTGGTCAAAAAAAACTCGACATTGCCTTCCAGAGGGTTTATTTTTCGGGCATTGATATATTTAAAATTTAGGTGCCATGAAGTTTTATTATTTCTTTTCTTTTAGCATAGTAATTTTTATGCTGAGTTTTTCAGGTTGTCAAAATTCAAATTCAGGTGATATGGTTAGTGAAAACAGGAAGAAAGTGCTATTTCTGCATCATAGTACAGGCAAGGTTGTATGGCAGGGTGGCAATGATATCTTTTCAAAAGTGAAAGGTAAACTGGGGATGAAAGGGGCGGTTGAGAAGTGGTTTAATCGTTACAATCGTGATCAGAATGTGGATTATGAGATCACCGAAATGGCTTTCCCCAAAAAGGAACCCTACGGATGGAACAATTATCCTTTTGATTATTACAACATTTGGGTAAAGCATGGCGATCAAAATCATTACATGGAAGAGCCCACTTTGAAGGTGCTTACTCCAGAGTATGATTTGATCATTTTCAAGCATTGTTTTCCGTCCAGTCGCATTGTCACTGAGGAATCACCAGACATTGACTCGGAGCGGAAAACCATTGAAAATTATAAGCTTCAATACGCGGCGCTCAAAGAAGAGATGCGCCGTTATCCGGATACCCGCTTTCTTGTGTGGACACCTCCGGCTTTAACAGAACAAGTAACCAATATTGAGGCAGCAGAAGCAGCCAATGGGTTTGCCAGATGGATGATTGAAGAGTGGGATGAACCCGAAGACAACATCTTTATATGGGATTTCCGTACCTTGGAAACTGGTGGAGGCCCTTATCTTTTGCCTGAAAATGCTGTTGGCGAGAAAGATTCTCACCCTTCACACAAGTTTGCGAGGAATGCTTATCCCTTGTTTTGCCAGCGCATTGTTGATGTTTTGGACGGACAGGGCGATGAACGTTCATTGACCGGGAAATGATTTGTACGGGGTTTATTCCTGAAAATGCCCGTCACCGGTGTTTATCCCTGCACATCGGAAGAGGTTATTTAATTTTGCCAGGGATAAAAATGAAGGTTTTTGTTATGAAGTTCTTTATTAAGCTCATTCTCAGGATTGCTCGTTTTGTCCCCTTCAGTAAGATAAGAGTGTGGCTTTTGCGTCATGCTGGTATAACCATTGGAAAGGATTGCCGGCTTTTTAGTGCAGACTGGGGTAGTGAACCATTTCTGATTCAGTTGGGAAACCATGTGGTGATTTCCAATAATGTCCGGTTCGTAACCCACGATGGTGCGGTCTGGGTATTTCGCCCCGAGGATCCTGATCTTGATGTTTTCGGGACAATCAAAGTCGGAAACAATGTTTGTATCGGGATCAATGTCATTTTATTGCCCAATACCGAGATAGGAGACAATTGTATTATTGGCGCCGGTTCGGTGGTGA
>JBNJDH010000342.1:0-3990 GCA_051744695.1 Bacteroidota bacterium
GAAACCAGTGGAATCGTCATAATACTTTTTGTAATACTGTCCTTTTTTGCCCCATTCTCCGGCAAGTTCATCGTTGCCATTGTATTCGGCCATTTGGGCAAGGCACCAATCGTAATAAGCCATTTCGAGCCCGTAAGAGACCGATTCGGTTACTTTATCCATCGGCACAAATCCTTTTTCCTCTTTGTACCTGATGTGTTCGGGCATCACCATCTCGGCCCTTGAACCTTTGGCTTTATCGTGCCATTCGGATTGCCAGGTGGCTGATCTGATAGCTTCATCAATCAATTTGCCGGGTATGGAATCTAGCAAATCTTTGGTCATGGCATCTGCCATCAAAGAAAGGGATGGATAGCCCACCATGGTGCCGGTATAATTGGACAAAAGGCCCCATTTCGGAAGGAGACCACCCTGGCGGCTCTTTTCGTAAAGGTCATAAACCCACTGGCCCGATTTTTCGGGCTCAATAATGGTCATCAACGGATACCAGGCCCTGAAGGTGTCCCAAAGGGAGTAAACCGTGTAGGCTTCTTCTCCCTCACCAATTTCGTGAATTTCACGATCCATTCCCCGGTATCGTCCGTCGGCATCACTGAAAACCATGGGGGCCAAATGGGCATGATACATCGAGGTATAGAAATTGGTAAGTACATCTTCATCATCGCTCGTTATGCGAATGGCTGACAAAGTCTCTTCCCACTGTTGACGGGACTGCTCAACCACTTCATCAAAGGAGTTCAATCCTTCAACTTCATTCATATTGCGTTCAGCTCCTTTCCGGTCAACGGAAGAGATGGTCACACGCGCCCCGACTGGTCCGTCCGGATCATCAAAAGAGAGCCACATTTTTACATCTTCCCCTTCAGCGGTTTTGACAGGTCCTGCATCTTCACCATCCACATCAATACGACTGACTTCAAAAGGCGTGTCAAACTCGGCCCTGAACCAGACCGGGTCTTCTTCGGCCCAGCCACTGGTCATACGGTAGCCTTCGATGGTCTTTTCATCAACCACTTTTATTGAACTCTCCAACACCTGATGGCCCCAGTCGGGTTGTAATATATGTCCAAGATCAATAAGCAAGCCGGCTGCCTCATTTTCAGGATAAGTATAACGATGCCAGCCTGAGCGTTTCGTGGCTGCCAGTTCACACTGAATCTCCCACGGTTCCAACACTACACTGTAATGGCCGGGTTTAGCATCTTCCCGGTCATGAGAGAAAGTGGCAACGGCTTCATCGGGGATATCGCCAGTATAAGGAAGAAACAATATGTCGCCCATGTCTCCGATGCCCGTACCGCTTAAATGGGTGTGACTAAACCCATAAATCGTACTGTCTTCATAGTGATAACCGCTGGATGCATCCCAGCCTTCAAGATGAGTATCGGGGCTCAGCTGCACCCGCCCAAAGGGCACAACAGCCCCGGGGAACGTGTGGCCGTGAAACCCTGTTCCAATCATGGGATTCACATAATCAACAAGCTCTGCTTCTGCTTCTCCGGTATCCTTTGAAGCACATCCGGCGAAAAAAAGGGATGCCAGCAAAAGCATCCCGAAAGATCTAACATTTCGTTTCATTCTTATAAAATTTGTCTAAGTTATTGGTCGAATGGAACCTGTCTGCCGTTTTTTTTATTGCAATATTGCAATACGAAACAAACATTGGTTTATACATCAAGTCTCATTTTTCATAACCCGCCAGGCAGGCTCGCATGATTAAAGTTTATACATGTTCTTTAGTGACAAACCTTGTCATGCTCGTTTCATTATATTTATTTTTTTCAAACTCGCATAAACAACCTATAACGGGCAGCTATGGCACTCACCCAAGCGACGCCCAAGGTAACAATTCCGGCCTGAATAACCTGAAGGGTTACCGGAAATGTTTGGCTTTCGAACAAAGAAGTGAGCCCTGTCAATGCCAGCAGGGGCATTACCAAATTGCTTCCGGCCACGTATGCCATCATGGCATTTTTCCCCGAACCGGAAAGGAGAAAGAAATGCTTTTTTAGTCCCCAGTCTTCCAACAAGACCACAAAAACCAGCAAAGCCACCATCGACAATCCGGCTGTAAGCACCAGATAACTCAGGGTGGCAGGATCCTTTTTTATCCCACCATGAAGAGGCTCCAGGAAATATCCGCCAATAATGAGTACCACAATTAGGGGAAATAACTGCATAAAAATCTTTCGCCACGGGTCCTTCCATCTACGGAAAAGGAAATACAGTCCAGCCAAAGCAGCCGTTGTAAGTATTAATGAAACTGTCATGGCCCTGAGATACAACCCAACAACAGATACGATCAACACCCCCAGGGAAAGAATCAATATCAACAATGAACATGCATTGTTCTCTGGTTTGGCATGATCCAGACCGCTCAATTGTTCCCGAACCACAACACCGGTAAAAATCCCGGGGATAAGGACAATCATATACTTCAGATAATTCCATGAAATCAACCAGGAGACCGGAGACCATTCGTAAAAAACACTCACCCAATTACCTCCGTCCCGGCCGCTCAGGAAAAAGGTTACCATCAAAGCCATGGTCACCCACAAAGCATGCCACCACTTTCGATACAAAACATACAGCAATCCCCCGGCCAGGGCAGTGTTGGCCAAAATCATGATGATGATGTCAAAGTTTTGCAATGAAAACGATTGAACGCCGGAATGGTCCATCATCCCAAACAAAGCAATAGCAGCGCCCCAGCCGGTCAAAGAAACCCATTTTTTATTTCGACTCCACCAACCTGATGTAGGCGCAGCAAAAATCAAGATCATGGCCCCCATCGCCAAAAGCGCCAGCACCCATTTCATGACAGACCCCGCTTCCATACCATATGGTCGTGCATGTTGGGAAACAATGGCAAATAGTGCAAGCCCGGCAAATCGCCAAAACAGGTGACCAAACATTTTTAGCCGGGATTCCCCCCGGTCAATCCTGCTCCCGAAAGAAAAAGGGATGGCCGCTCCCATAGAAAACAGGAACATGGGAAATACCAGGTCCACCCATGTTATGCCGGGGACGGACGAATCAAAAACATGATCAGGCGGCGGCACCTGAGCATGGTACATCCAGGCAGGCAAAGCCCCATCATGTGGGATGGTCCCTGAGAGGACCATCATCAAAATGGCCAGTCCGCGCAATGCATCCAAAGCTTCAAAACGGATTTTTTTACTCATAAATCAACGAGACCTGGCAATGGTTCGGGATATCTCATCAGGAAGATCTGTGGTAATGCCCAGAAGGTTGTACTTGTTGATTAATTCTTCTGCCTTTTCCGGATCATTGACTGTCCAGGTATAAACACCCAATTCAGATTCATTGGCCAGATCAACCAATTCTTCGGAGAGGATCCCGTAATGCACATTAATACCATCGGCTCCAACTTCCAGCGCTTTATTAATAATTTTACGCGGTGCCATTTCCTTTCCGGTCAGCCAATAAAGGGGTGCATCAGTAAGGTATTCCCGGACATCTTTGAGTTTTTCCGGATTAAAAGAAATGATGGTAGCCCGGTCAGTGGTCCCGGTTGCATGAAGCATCTCCGAAAGCATGGGGAAAACATTGCCGGCATCACCTTCTTCCCAGCAGCATTTAATCTCGACAAAGATCTCCATGTCCTGGGGCAATATTTCCAAAACATCGCGAAGGGAAGGAATTTGCTCCCCGTCCTCTAGTCGCAGACCTTTTAATTCCTCAAAAGAAGCTTCAGGAACAACCAGTGAATCACTGGCCAGACGTTGAGTCGTCCGGTCATGAAAAACGACAAGGGAGTCGTCCGTAGTACGCCATATATCCACTTCCACAGCATCGCTATTCAGATCAATGGCTTTTTTTACCGCGGTGAGCGTATTCTCTATAGCATACCCCGAGGCACCTCTGTGGGCGATAACTTTCGGTGAAGATTCTTTTTGGCAAGCGGTATACAAAACCATAGCCCAAAGAAAACCAAAAAGGAGAAAAATGACACGTTTCATAATTCCG
>JBNJDH010000343.1:0-3987 GCA_051744695.1 Bacteroidota bacterium
CATGCCGGCCACCGGGCAATTTTTTAATCAGCGTGAGCGAAAAACAGGCGATTACCCCGTGGTAGATCCCTTCGTGACCTTCCACCTGAAGCGGGCCAATATATTTGTGAAATATGATCACGTCAACCAGGGATTTCCCGGTAATGATTACTTTCATACCATTGGTTATCCTGTGAATCCAAGGGGAGTCCGGTTTGGATTGTCGTGGAACTTTTATGACTAATAAAAAAATAGCTAATTTTCTTATATCTTTCTAAAAATTTATAGATTCAAGATGTATTGATGTCCGGTAAAATAAAGAAAGATTGCTTCACTTCGTTCGCAATGACATGAGATGCCATGGAATTTAAGGATGGAAAGACGCCCCTTTCCATCACTCTGTATTCTGATTTACAAGGTCATTGCGAACGAAGTGAAGCAATCTCCCACTGTTTGCATAAATTCTTCTGACAATTGTAATCCAAAATATACAGATTAAATTAACGTATTCATATTGAAAAAATCTATGCGTTCAACATTGTTTTTTTTCATTCTTTTCCCGGTGTTCGTTGTGTTCAACAGCGGATGTTCGTCCGAGCAATCGGCCACCGTGGAGAAAGAACCTCTTCAGTTGGCTGAAAGAGACCTGGACGACATCAAGGAAGAAGGAGTTGTTAGGGTCGTCACCAATTATAATTCCACCAATTATTTTGTTTACAAAGGCACTCCAATGGGATACCAGCTTGAATTGCTCCAGGAGTTCGCCGATTATATGGACGTAAAACTCGATATAACCGTCAACAATGACTTGACCACCAATTATAGCAAGTTGCGTTCAGGCGATGTAGATGTTATTGCCAGCAACCTGGCTGCCACTTTAGAGAAGGGTAAAGGTGTCTCATTTACTGAGCCTCACAGTTTCAGCCGGCAGGTGCTGGTGCAGCGGAGGTATGCTTCCGGTACGAAAGAAGGCGAAAAACGGGAATACAACTCCCTTCTTCGGAATCAGCTCAATCTGGCCGGGAAGACGGTTTATGTGCAGAAAGAATCGGCCTATGCAAGACGTCTTCGCCATCTGGCCGAGGAGATCGGCGACAGCATTCACATCGTGGAAGTCCCCGATTATGAAGTGGAACAACTCATCAGTCTGGTGGCAGAGGGAGAGATCGATTACACGGTTTGCGATGAAAACCTGGCAAGGGTCAATCTCAATTATTACCCCAATCTGGATGTGGAAACAGCCATCAGTTTTCCGCAGAAGCTTTCATGGGCTGTGCGGGAAAACTCGCCCGATTTGCTCAATATGATCAACAACTGGATCATCAGTTTTAAGAAAACTTCACGTTACAACCAGATATACAAGAAGTATTACATCAATAAAAGGTCCATTCACCTGGTGGACCATGGTTTCCATTCAATTAAGGGCGGACAGGTTTCCAATTATGACGAAATCATCCGTGAGGAGAGTGAGAATTTCAAGTGGGACTGGCGCCTGATCGCTTCCATCATTTATCAGGAGTCCAGGTTCCTGCCTACTGTTGAAAGCTGGGCCGGGGCCCGTGGACTTATGCAGCTGATGCCCAAAACGGCCAGCAAATTTGATGTCACGAACATTGAGAATCCGAGAGAAAACATTCGCGGTGGGGTGGAGTTTTTGAGGTGGCTCGACGAGCGCATGAAACTCCGCATCGAAGATCCCCGGGAAAGGATCAAGTTTGTTCTGGCCTCCTACAACGTGGGCATCGGTCATGTGCTTGATGCCATGAGCCTTGCCAAAAAATATGGGAAAAACCCCAAGAAATGGGAAAACAATGTGGATTACTATCTTCTGCACAAGTCAGAGCCCAAGTATTTCAACGATCCGGTGGTCAAATATGGTTATTGCCGGGGCGAAGAGCCTTATCATTACGTAACGGAGATACTGGAGCGCTATGAGCACTACAAAAATGTAATGGAGTGAAAAACTATTTCATAATCTTCAAAATCTCCAACATCTCACTAAGCATCATCGCGGTAGCGCCCCATATTTTGCGATTGCCGGCCTCATAATACGGAGCAGAGATCATCGTGTCATTGATTTTCTCTGAAAAGGTTTTTACATAACGTTTGTCCAGCAATTTTCCCAGAGGCATTTCAATCACCTCATCCACTTCCGTGGGATCGGGATGAAAAGCGGGTGGTTGATGCATCCAACCCACAAATGGATACACGAAAAAATTGCTGTTGGGGATGTAAAGAGGTGTCAATGCCCCGAGGAAATCAACATCTTGGGGCAAAATACCGATCTCTTCCTGTGTTTCACGGAGGGCTGTAAAGAGATATCCGTCATCTTCTTCTTCGCATTTTCCCCCGGGAAAGCTGATCTGCCCGCTGTGCACGCCATCATACACCGGTCGCTGAATAAAGGGGATCATCCATTGACCATTCCGTTGATACAGCAAAATCAACACACTCCCCGGACGGGCATCCGCAGGGTTCCCCACCTGGTTGCCGGTAGCTCGGATGGACGGCGACATCAGGTCCTGGGCGTTTTTTCCTGGCAGGGGACCAGACAGAAGATGCTTCAATGCCTCCACGGATATGTCAATATTGCTCTTCACGAATTGGTCTCTCCAAGTGTTTCAATGGCCTTCCGGATGCGTTGGACCACATCATCGCGGTCAAGCATTTCTATGATGGAAAACAAATCGGGACCAAAACTGCCTCCCACGATGACCAGTCTCAGGGCATTCATTACTGCTCCGAAGCCCTTCTCTTTTTCCTGAATTTTTGCGGAGACCTTTTCTTTGAGTTCTGCAGCCTGCCATTCGCCTGTGTGATTTTCGAACAAACCGGCAATTTCCTCCATGAATTCAGGAATATCCCCTTTCCATCGTTTCTTCACCACTTTTGGGTCATAAGAATCGGGGGCCCTGAAAAAGAAAAAGGATTGGTCCCACAATTCATGCACAAATGATACCCGCTCCTTCACCATGGAAATAATGCGGGAAAGATGCGATACCGGCGGGGGTGTCACACCTTTTTCTATCAGCACAGGGCCAAACAAACCGGCCAATTCCTCATCCGGCTTTTTCATCAGGTACTGATGATTGAACCAACGCGCCTTCTCCGGGTCAAAACGGGCGCCGGCTTTATTGACCCGGTCGAAGGAAAAAACCTGCACAAGCTCCTCCATCGAAAAGATCTCCTGATCGGTGCCGGGGTTCCATCCCAGCAATGCCAGCATATTGATGAAAGCTTCCGGGAGATACCCATCTTCGCGATAACCGGCTGCCACATCCCCGGTTTCAGGATCGGTCCATTTTAGCGGAAAGACCGGGAAACCAAGACGGTCGCCGTCACGCTTGCTGAGTTTCCCTTTCCCCTGCGGCTTCAGGATCAACGGCAAGTGTGCAAATCTGGGCGGCTCCCAGCCAAAGGCCTGGTAAAGCAGGACGTGCAACGGCAGGGAGGGAAGCCATTCTTCACCCCTGATCACATGCGTGATCTCCATGAGGTGGTCATCCACAATATTGGCCAAATGATAAGTCGGCATCCCGTCGGCTTTAAAAAGAACTTTATCATCCAGCTCGGAAGTCCGGAAAGAGATCTCTCCCCGGATCATATCTTCATCATGAACCGTTTCGGTTTCTTCGGGCATCTTAAAACGGACCACGTAAGGTGTTCCTTCATCCATAAGACGATGGGTTTCTTCTTCCGGCAGGGAAAGAGAATTCCGCATAGCCATGCGGGAGGCGGCATTGTAGGAAAAAGTCTGACCGGAAGATTCGGCATCTTTACGGGCCTGGTCCAGCTCTTCGGAAGAATCAAAAGCATAATAGGCATGCCCGGATTGGATCAGTTCATCTGCATACTTCCTGTATTGGTTTTTTCGCTCGCTTTGCCGGTAAGGTCCATAGGCCCCTCCCCGGCCGGGGCCTTCATCCGGTTCCAGTCCGCACCAACGCAAAGATTCAAAAATATAGTCTTCAGCTCCCGGCACATAGCGGGTCTGATCGGTGTCTTCAA
>JBNJDH010000344.1:0-3978 GCA_051744695.1 Bacteroidota bacterium
TTCCGCATAGAAATATTTACAGGATGCGGAGCCTACATTTGTGGCGAAGAAACAGCCCTGTTTGAGAGTATGGAAGGACAGCGCGGTGAACCCCGAAACAAGCCCCCGTTCCCCACAGACTTTGGTTACAAGGGGCAGCCTACAGTGGTGAATAACGTGGAGACACTGGCCCACACTTTTTCCATATTAAAGTATGGTCCTGATAAATTCCGTGACCTGGGTGTAAAAGACAGTCGCGGAAGTAAAGTGTTTTCAGTCAGTGGAGATACACCCACGCCGGGAATTTATGAGTTGGAATTTGGAATGACCCTTGAGAAGTTTGTCGATGATTTTAGCGACGGCGATGCTAAGGCCGTTCAGGTAGGAGGTGCTGCCGGATTTTGTGTGCCCCGCAAAAAATTTGAAAAAACCATTATCGGATACAGGGGGAAACTCACAGGAATTTCACTGCCGACAGGAGGATCCATGATGATTTTCAATTCCTCGCGTTCCATGTATAATGTTTTACACAACTATCTCGACTTTTTCGTCGAAGAGAGCTGCGGACAGTGTACCCCCTGCCGGGTTGGTACTCAACAGCTGCTTTTGGGCGTTGAAGCTGTGAAAAGAGGCGATAAATCCTCGCAGTATCTTGAAGAACTTCTTTCACTGGCCGAAACTATGCGGGTGACTGCCAAATGTGGATTGGGCCAGTCGGTGGCCAATTCATTCAGCTCTATTGTCGAGAATTTTCGGGAAGAAATGATTTATTAATGCCAAATCCGGGTTTATTATGAAGGAGAAAGTAAATTTAAAAATAGATAATCTCAGTGTTTCTGTTGATACAGGAACCACCATTCTCGAAGCTGCCAGGCAGGTCAATGTGCGCATCCCTACTTTATGTCATCACGAAGATCTTTGTGTTGCAGGAAATTGTCGTGTTTGTGTGGTGGAACAGACAGGGGGCGACCGGTTGTTGCCTTCCTGTGCTGTTCCTGTGACTGAGGGAATGGAGGTCCATACCAACAGCTTGAAGGTAAGGAATGCCCGTAAGCAGATCATTGAATTGCTGATTTCGGAGCACAGACCCGACTGTACCACATGCTATAAAAACGGGAAATGTGAGCTTCAGGCCCTCACCAATGAGTATATTGTAGGAGAGAAAGGGTTTATTCCATTGGTGCCGTTGAAAGGCTATACCGTGGACGAATTTTCGCCTTCGATCATTAAAGATGATTCGAAATGCATTCGTTGTCAGCGTTGTGTGCGTACATGTACTGAAATACAGAATATTAGTGCCCTCACTGTTTCTCATAAGGGCGGTGATATGAAGGTGTCTACTTTTTTTGAAAAACCCATTTACGAAGTTGTTTGCACCAATTGCGGCCAGTGTGTAACTCATTGCCCCACCGGTGCACTTACGGAGAAGACTTACATTGATGATGTCTGGAACGCGATATATGATTCAGGCAAACATGTAGTTGTGCAAACTGCCCCCGCTGTCCGTATTGCCCTGGGTGAGGCATTGGATATGAATCCGGGAGAAATTGTTACCGGAAAAATGGTGTCAGCCCTTCGGCGAATTGGGTTTGATTCTGTTCTGGATACTAATTTCTCAGCCGATCTCACCATTATTGAAGAGGGGAATGAGTTGCTTCAGCGCCTGAAAAAAGCGCTCAAAGACAAAGATCCCAGTGCGAAATTGCCCATGGCAACGTCTTGCTCTCCGGGCTGGATCAAATTTATAGAGCATACTTACCCTGAGCTTTTGGATAACCTTTCCACGGCCAAATCACCCCAGCAGATGTTCGGGGCCCTTGCAAAAACTTTCTATGCCAAGAAGATGGGTGTCGATCCTGCCGATGTAGTCAGTGTTTCGATTATGCCTTGTACCGCCAAGAAATATGAAGCCAACAGGCCCGAGATGAGGTCCAGTGGCTATCAGGATGTGGACTATGTCCTGACAACCCGGGAGCTGGCTTTGATGGTTAAGCAGGCAGGTGTGGATTTTATGTCCCTGCCTGACGATCAGCATGACAGCATTATGGGTGAAAGTTCCGGTGCCGCTGTCATCTTTGGTGCTACCGGAGGTGTGATGGAGGCTGCCTTAAGAACGGTTTATGAAGTGGTCACCGGTCGTGAGGTGCCATTCAACGGACTGAACATTGAACCTGTCAGGGGGATGGAAAATGTCAGGGAAGCTTCCATAAAAATTGAAGATCCCCTGTCCGAATGGGATTTTCTTGATGGGGTGGAAGTCAACACTTGTGTGGCCCACGGACTTTCCAATGCCAAAAAAGTCATGCAGTCCGTGAAAGACGGAAAAACGAAATATCATTTTATTGAAATTATGGCCTGTCCGGGTGGTTGCCTGGGTGGTGGAGGTCAGCCCATGCCCACAACACCTGAAATCAGGCAACAACGTATGGATGCCATTTACAGAGAAGATTCAGGGAAAAAGATTCGAAAGTCGCATGAAAACCCGGAAATCGTTCAATTGTACGATGAGTTTCTGGTTGAACCACTGGGACAAAAATCTCATGATCTTCTACATACGACCTATACACCCCGAAACAGGTATTAAACTTATCCACAGGGGACGTAAAGATCTTTTCGCGGGTTAACAAATAAGACCGGGGTATTTCCCCGGTTTTTTAATAAACGGAATTCAGGAGGCCCGGTAAAATAGTATTCCGGTGAGTAGTACCTTGTCGTGGGGAATATGATGAGGTTTTGCCTGCTTGCATCCATGATGGAGGGGAGTGTATTCCAGGCTTCTTTTTGCCGTTGACCCTTTGCCATGGTTTTGTGGAGGATATTTGCCCGGTTAAAAAGACGCTCTACGAAAAGAAAAATCATCCAGAGCCGTTTCTGTTGATCAGGGTTTTTGAATACGGGATATAAGACCTGGAGATTGCTGTTGTTGTATTTTGTCCAGTGAGCGGCCCAGGCCGAGGCTTCTTTTTCTCCTTCCCGGAGGCAAAGCGGAAAATATATGTTTTCCGGCCGCCAATTCGGATCGTGGGTTTCAGATACAATGAGATAAGGAACTTTTAGTTCCCTTAAAGCCGATAAGTATTTGACCGGTATTCGTTTTCCGGTCAGGGAGATGGCTTTTTCGGAAAACATGACAAGCTGAATGTCCCGCTCTTGATCTTCCGTCAAATGAAGAATGGTTGGGGGAAGGTCTTCCGAAGATGCAATAGATTCAACATTTTCGTGTTGAGGGCATTGTTTTTTTTTGGATTGATCTTTATCCCGGAAAGAGGTGACAAGGATCTTATAATCGAAAGCTTTTGCCAGTTTCAAAGCCGGAGGCATTAAAAGTTTAAAATCGTCCGCGTCTGAAATGACGGTCAGAAGGGTTGTCATGGGAATGAAATTAAATGATTTTGTTTAAAACCACCCAAATATAAGGGATGCCTTTCGGTGTCTGTAAGAAAATATGTAAATTTAATGAGTTTGATGAAAATTAAAAGATGAGATTCTTTGAATCAAGAGAAAAGCGGGGTCAATAATGTATAAAAGAGATTGACAATGAGTACAGAAACAGACATTACGATATGCCTCGGGAGCTCTTGTTTTTCAAGGGGTAACCGTGATACACTTGAGCTGATCAAAAGCTATTTGAAAGAGCATGGGCTCGAAGGAAAAGTTTTTTTTCGGGGCGATCTGTGTGATGGACTTTGCGAGCATGGTCCCATTTTGAAGATTGACGGTAAGGTGTATAAGCATGTGACACCTGAGAACATTTATGAGATTCTGAATAGTTATTTTTCAGGTGAAGAAGAGGAAGAAGATGTGTAATTTTATGGATAATTGTAAGATATGGGCCAGCTGATTCATGTAGATCCGGAAAAATGTAATTTAAGTCTCACTTGTATAAGGGTTTGCCCGGCCAAAGCGATATGGATAAAAGACAACCATGCCGAGATATTGCCTTCCCGTTGCATCGGTTGCGGCAATTCCGGCTGATCGAGCCAATTGAGTAGGTCTTTA
>JBNJDH010000345.1:0-3964 GCA_051744695.1 Bacteroidota bacterium
GGGGGCATAAAATCCACTGGATTGACGGACTAAAGCCAAAAGAAGAAAACGTGGAAACGATTGTGAAGTGGATGAGTAAAGAGTTTTGAGTTCCGGGTTCCGGATTTTGAGTTTCTTGTTTTCTGGTTACTCGTTACTGGTTGCTAGTTAATTCGTTAATTGGTTAATTGGTCCGCTCGGCTTTCTTTGCGGAGCAAAGCGGCAGAGCCGAGCGGCCGCTTGCTTGCAAGAATTGGTTGCTGGTTCATCGTCATTCTGAGCCTGCGAAGAATCTTTTCCTGACTGATTCTTTGCTTGTACACGGTCATCCTGAGCCCTGCGAAGCCCTGCGAAGGATCTTTGGCTGGTTAAATGGTTGCTGGTTTCTTGCGCCCTTCAGGGCTGGGATGAGAGGATACTTTGATCTTCTTATCATAGGGCTGCGCCCCATGCTATTCTCTTGCGCCCTGTTGGGGCTTTGGGGAAGGAAATGGTTGATTGCTCCATTGGTTCACTCGGCTATGCAGGTCCCGCAGGTCGAAGTCTGTGACTTCGACCTTTCTAACTGGTCATCTCAGGCTGCTTTAAAAGGTAGTTGTTTTTGTTTTTCAAAACTGCCCCCCTGCTGGGCGAAGTTTTTAACTTCGACCTTTTTAAAAGTACAGTCTAAGACTGCGTTAAAACGTAAATTCTAGCCACTTAATTATTACCTTTATTGCTTGTCTGTACATATTTGTCCCGAAAAATAAATTATTCATCAAACAAACTGTCACTTTTTATAGTTAAATTCGTAAGAGGAGGTCATAACCATCAACAAACTCCACGGAGAATTTTGCCTGCATCTCCTGACAAGTTGTTCCTATTGTAGTGTCATTGTCAGGAAAGGTGAAAAAGTGGAAAAAAAGCCGGCAAATGGACAACATCAATGCTTACATAGAACGCATCACCAACCTGGCCAACCGTAATAAAGATCTTAACAATAAGCTTCAGCAATTGGTGGGACGTTATTCCGTGATTCAGGAACAAAATGAAAAGTACAATGAATTACTGACCCGCTTTTCCAGTCTGAAAGACATCAAAGCACCGGGGGGCGATCCACTTAAACCCCAGAAAAAGGTCCATCATATCCGGACCGTTTCCATTCTATATGTTTCCATAGCCGGTTTTGAACAACTTCCGCAAATGACTGATAAACCGGGGCTCATTGACGTGCTGGATGAAATATACATAGCCATTGATAAAATCGCCCAGGAATTCAAAATGGTGAAGGTCAGAAGCTTCGGTGACAACATCATTTATACTGCCGGCCTGAAAAACGAAAACCGCACCAACCCTGTAGATATCACTCTCGCTGCCGGAAAAATGCAGCAAGCCGTGGATGAAATCCACCGTAAGAGGAAAGAACCCCGGACATGGAACCTGAAAGCCGGCATTCACACCGGGCCGGTACTGGCTTTCGAAAACAACTCCCAATACAATCCCTATTCCCTGTCGGGAGAGAATATCAATGTGGCCTGCCGCCTTGGCGAAGCCTGTCAACCAGGCAATATCAACATGTCTGAAATGACCTGCGAACTGGTTAAAGAATTTTTCGATTTATCGCATATGGGCCCTATGCCCGTAAAGTACCAGGGGGAACTCAACATGTTCAGCGTCAAAGGTCTAAAAAAAGACATACAACAGGAAGGTGAAGCCCCATTTCAGGGCAATAAAAAATTTCACGTCCGCTATGGTGAAATTCAGTTCATGGACATAGAACAAACCATTCTCGATCTTTTGGAGAAGAACCTTCCACCCAATCTCTACTATCACAACGTGAAACATACCGTTGATGTGGTCACCGAGGTTGAACTCATCGGATGGGCCGAAGGACTGGACCCGGACCAGATACTGCTTCTGAAAATTGCAGCCCTCTTTCACGATGCGGGACACATTGTCGACTACAAGAATCATGAGCATCAGGGGACCCTCCTGGCCCGTC
The DNA here is from genome assembly GCA_051744695.1 of Bacteroidota bacterium. GTDB lineage: Bacteria > Bacteroidota > Bacteroidia > Bacteroidales > Marinilabiliaceae > Marinilabilia. The sequence goes on from JBNJDH010000345.1 coordinate 1,961, forward strand.
AGATATTGCCCCGCTACAACATCAATCAGGACCGGATCGAAACCATCTGCCGGCTCATTATGGCTACGCAATTCCCGCCCAATCCTCAGGACAAAATGGAAGAAATCATTTGTGATTCCGACCTCGATTACCTGGGACGCACCGATTTCATCCCCGTCTCCAACACCCTTTACCGGGAACTTAAAGAACACCAGATGATTGGTTCCTGGAACGAATGGAATCGGATTCAACTCGACTTCATTAAAAAACATCAGTACTTCACGGAAACGGCCCGAAACCTAAGGGAGGTCAACAAACAGCAACAGATCGAAAGACTGCAAAAACTCCTGAAAGAAGAGGAGGAAAAAGTCATTAGGTCAGTAGGCTATTAGGTCATTAGGTCAGTAGGAAGGCTGAATTCCCATTCGCCTTTTGATCGTTGGGATCCTGAAATCTCATGGCTGGTAAATTATTTGTTGATGCATAGGGAAAATGGTACTTTTTTGACAGCCTGATTCCGTCGACCTATTGACCTAATGACCTACCGACCTAATGACCTAATGGATAATCCATCAAATTACCTTATATTTGAGCTTTTTACAGGGCAAAGGTATTTTCCGGAAACATCCAAAAAAGTAATCTCATGAAGCGACTGATAATGGTGGCATTTGCATTGACTTTTCTCACGGCATGCCAGACAAATCAAACTGAATACGAAGCTTCTGTTCCCGATATCCAGGAAAGAGTAGAAGCCTACGAATCTTTCAAACTGACAACCGACCTTGATGAACTTTCAGCCAATCAGAGAGAGATGCTTCCCCTCCTTTTTGAAGCTGCTGAAATTATGGATGACCTGTTCTGGGAGCAAGCCTGGGGAAACAAAAAAGCCTTGCTTGAAAACATTGAAGATAAACATCTCAGGGAATTTGCCAGGATCAATTACGGCCCCTGGGACCGGCTCAAAGATAACAAACCTTTCATAAAAGGCATTGGCCCGAAACCGGAAGGTGCAAGATTCTATCCTGAAGAGATGACCAGGGAAGAATTCGAGGAACTCAATGACCACCGGAAAGATGAGCAATATACCATCATTGAACGGGATGAAGAAGGAAATCTCAAAGTGGTGCCTTATCACGAAAAATGGAAAGAAGAACTTAAAGAAGCTTCGGATTTACTTAAACAGGCAGCAGAACTGGCTGATGACGAAGGATTCAGCAAGTATCTGGAAGCCCGCGCCAAGGCCCTGACATCAGGCGATTATTACCAGAGCGACATGGCCTGGATGGACATGAAGAATAACCTCATCGACTTTGTGGCCGGCCCAATCGAAACCTATGAAGACGGCCTTATGGGCAACAAAACGGCATTTGAAGCCTACATTCTGATCAAGGACAAGGAATGGTCCGCCAAACTGGCCCGTTTTTCGTTGCTGCTTCCCGGTCTTCAGTCATCTCTGCCTGTAGACGAGGCATACAAAACCGAAGAACCAGGCAGCAATTCTGATCTGAACGTTTATGATGCCATATACTATGCAGGCGACTGCAACGCCGGAAGCAAAACAATTGCCATCAACCTGCCCAACGATCCGGATGTTCAGATGAAAAAAGGAAGCAGAAAGCTTCAGCTAAAAAACGCCATGCGGGCTAAGTTTGACAAAATTTTGGTCCCCATCAGCAAAGAGGTCATTCATCCATCGCAACAAGAGTATATTGACTTTGATGCTTTCTTCGAAAACACCATGTTTCATGAAGTGGCACACGGCCTGGGACTCAATCAAACCATCAACGGCAAAGGTTCTGTCCGCGAAGCTCTGAAAGAGACAGCATCAGCCATAGAAGAAAGCAAGGCCGATATACTGGGACTCTACATGGTAACCCAACTGGCCGAAATGGGCGAGCTGGAAGACAAAGACCTGATGACCAACTACGTCACCTTCATGGCCGGGATATTCAGGTCTGTCCGCTTCGGAGCAGCCAGCGCCCACGGAAAAGCCAACATGATCCGTTTCAACTATTTTCTGGACAA
>JBNJDH010000346.1:0-3957 GCA_051744695.1 Bacteroidota bacterium
CTTTCCGGATATATCAGGTACTTGTATCTTTGAGACCTGAATCCCATGGATACGGGAATCGTTTTAAACTGATTAATAGTATGTTCGTAATAAAACGATTCTCTCCATGTTGAAGTACCATTAAATAGGGAGTTGATATTTTTTCCCTGCATCCCTTCAGGAATACTAACTCCTGCATAGGACAGGATGGTTGGGGCAATATCTATGTTGAGCACCATTTCATCTTGAATAGTACCAGAAAGCTCCTTATGCCGAGGATCGGAAATTATGAGCGGCACACGTATGGAGGGCTCATGTCCATACCATTTCCCTGCCAATCCGTGTTCTCCCAGGTAAAACCCATTGTCACTGGTAAAAATCAGGATCGTATTAGCTTCAATGCCCATTTTTTTAAGCTTTTGGCGAACCTCGCCAACTACATCGTCAATACCATTGACCAGCCGGTAATAATCCTTTACCATTTCCTGGTACTGCTGTGGGGTTGAAAACCGCATCTCCCAACGTTTTCGGGCTTCATTGTTTTCTTTAAAAAATTCAGGGAACCTATCCCATGCCGCTTCAGTATTTGTTTTCTCTTCCGGTATTGTTATATTTTTATACAATTCGTCATACCGCTCGTTGTAAATAAATTGCCTTGGGTCGCTATCCTGGCAATGTGGAGCTTTGAAGCTGACAGAAAGGCAGAATGGCTTATTTGATTTTGTTGTTTCCAGAAATTCATTTACATGTTGCCCTACCCAATCGGTATAATGGACAAAATCACCGTTTTCATCAACATTTTCATAATCGGGTTGCCCGGCGCTTCCCCAGAAATAATCAAACTTTTTTTCCACTTCTTCGGTTTTTTTACCAATTCCATATTTCCCAATAAATCCAATGCTGTACCCTGATTCCTTTAGCAATATGGGATAGGTAGTTGAGAGTGCATCATTACTTAATGGTGTGTAAAAATTGTCTATACCGTGCTTCGAGACATATTGCCCGGTTAGTATACTTGCACGGCTGCATGCACAAATTGAAGTGGTAACAAATGTATTGCTAAACATCGCTCCGGATTGTGCTAAACGATCAAGGTTTGGAGTTTGAATAATGGTATTGCCGGCACACCCCATCGCATCCCAGCGCATGTCATCGGCAAGAAAAAAAATTATATTGGGACGCTTTTTTAGTTTATCCTCGGATTTTTTATTGTCCGATTTACAACCTACCGTTAATAAAGAGATTAGGACTATTCCAGTGAAAAAAGCAATGTTTCTCATCAATTTTGATTTATATCTGTTTTATTTAATACCTGCTGTACGATAAAAGTTGTTCGTTTTTAATCAACCGCAATATTGTTAATACTATTTGTTGCTTCAGGAATATGGTACAACCATAACGATTTCAAATTCAAACTAATACAAAATCACTTCTTTTAATTTTTCCATATAACCATACCCCCAGCGTAAATCCGGTTCAAGGTAACTGCCTTCTACCCATTCATTCCAGGCATTAATGACAATTACCTGGGGTTGTTCCGGCCTGTCCATCAAATATTCTTTTGCTTTTATTAAGCCAGCTCCAAAACTTTGGGGGGTATTGTTCATGTAAATAATATCTTCCTTGCCCATGTTAAGGTACCGGGGCGTATTGTCCCAGCCAACCGAAATACATGGAATAAAAGGTAATGTTAGTATTTCATCCCATGCGTTCCTTATTTTAATAGCATTGTCCATGTATGGGATATAGTCCCCTTTTCTAAACTCATTGCCTGCCATATTGTACATAGTAATGCTATTGGCCTTTAACATTTCCGATATTTTATTTACATCTAATAACCCTTCGCCAAAATTAGGCTGCACATAAGAATATTTGCCAACTAATTGTAGATGAAGTCCGCCAAAGCCGGCTTCTATCGTTTGCTGGCGTAAGTAATCCAGCGCCTTTGCAGCGCCTTCTAAATCATTAAAGCTTTGTATTAATTCTTCCAGGCTATAAAGTGAAAATACCGGTTTATTGTCGATTTTGTAATAGTTTGATTGATTGAAGTAACGAGTAATTACTCTTTCCACTAATTTTTCATATTGAGGCCAGTTAACATTTCCTTCCCAAAGCAAAGAATCTGACTTATACCTGTACGGATTCCACATATTCCCCGGCACATCATGGTTAGCCCACATCAGGAAAAAACTCATTTTGTCTTTGTTTTGGGCTTTTAAGAATCCGTCGTTTAAGGCTTCTTCGAGAAATGGTTTCCCGTCATACCAGTACCAATCAAAAATAAAAACATTCACCCCGTGGCTTGTTGCTGCTTCAATTTTCTTTTCCATTACGGCCGGGTCATCGTCCATCAAGTATCCCCAAAATGGTTGCCGGGGTTGGTAATGCCCTTCAAAGCGTGGTGTGCATTTATTAATGATTTCCCATTCGCCTATACCCTCGCTCCATAATTTATTTCGGCTCCTTTCTTCATTTTGGCACGATGGCCAAAAATATGCTGCAACATCAATTTTTTGGGAATCTCTGGTATCTTTTTCGGGTGTTCTCCCGCACGATAAAAAGATGAGTAAAGAAAAAAAAATATACTTACCTGCTTTCATAAAAATTAGTTATAAGCCCTTATTTTATTTATAAATGACTTGTGTTCTTTTTTAGTATCCTGGAATATCATTTTCTGAAGCTATGTTGATATTTTCATCTTTATGCCTCTTTTTATCTACACATCCCCATATTAAAAATATTGCAACAAAAAGTATTAGTGTGTACAAATTTGACCTGGATTTCATATTCATTGCTTTATCATTTTAAATGAACTACTTTTGATTATTCCTGTACAATTATTGGTGGAAAGACAGGAACGAAAGCACCGGAATCACGGTAGGTCATTGGTTCCGGATCCATTCTTTCAAGCCACTTTAAAATATCTTTACGGAGTGGTTGGGCTATCGATAATACCTCTCGTTTTGGTTCTCCTTCAAGCAGGTTATTGGCTTCACCCAAATCATCACTTATTCTGTATAACTCATAGTTTTTGCTTTCGTAATAATAGGTCATCTTGTAAATATCTTCATCTATTGATTTGATTACATACGTTGAAGGAACCGAACGAGTATCCATATACCCGGGAAAGTGGCCAAATATCCCATTCCTGTCCAGATGAGATTTCTTACCAAATAAAATTGGAGCGAATGATTCCCCATCTAAAGGATGATTTTTGGGGGATGGAAGATTTGCCCCGGCTATTTCAGCTAAAGTAGGGTAAATATCTACAGCATGTAAAATTTGTTTACTTTGGACCCCTTTTTGAATATGGTTTGGCCAATAAACAATAAAGGGAACCCTTATACCTCCTTCGGTTTGCATTCCTTTATGTCCTCTTAGTGGCGAATTACTGGATAATTTTCCCCCCAATCCACCGTTGTCGGATGCAAAAATTATGATGGTATTTTTTGAAATATCATCTGATGAATCTCCATCTCCATTTGGATCCTTGAGTTGATCGATTATTCTTGCACATACCTGGTCAAGTTGTTCAATAAAAGCGGCATATTTTTTATTTGTATGCCGGTGATCTTTGGTTTCAATTTGCTCATACTTTGCCAAAAGATCAGGGCGGGGCTCAATGGGCACATGAACCTGGTTAAATGCCACGTACATAAAAAATGGATTATCCGGGCCCAATCGAGGCTTTTCATTCGCCAAAAAATCAGCGGTTGCGTCTGCCATGGCATCCGTTAAATGTTTAGCCGTTCCAATTAACACTTGCGGATCGTTATTATTGGCATAGGGAGCAAGATATTTCCTGATATACTCAGCAGTATAAGGCTGGGCAAATTGGCTTGTCCGGGAGCCAACCATATCGCCATACATGCTGAACTGAAGATTTCCGTTTTCATCTTTCTTTGGGAAATAACCTGTTTCTATCTTTTTGCTGATATTTGTTTGTGATGTTGAATATGAGATATCAAACCCATGTGA
>JBNJDH010000347.1:0-3943 GCA_051744695.1 Bacteroidota bacterium
AAAATACTCCCAATACTTTCAGTCCCGCAATTAAAACAACAGCCAGCAGCAGATACCGGATCCTTTGCGGACCGATGCGACTGGCATAACGGGATGCAATCCATCCGCCTGCAGCGCTTCCGGCCGCCAGCAATAATCCATAACTCCAGGCCACCTTTCCTGCCAGAATAAAAACAATTAAGGCGATGAGGTTAAAGACCAAAATGGTGAGGACTTTAACCGCATTGGCCCGTATCAGGTCATGTCCCGCCCCCAGTACAAGTCCTGCCAGAAGAAACAATCCCACACCAGCCTGAATGAATCCGCCATATATCCCGATAAAGAAGAAAATGATGCTGTTGGTAATCCGGGATTTCCTGCTTTTTGTTTGCCCGGCTTTTCCTTTAACCCACCGGTCTGGCTTTAGCAAAATCACGAAAAACATCACGATGAGCAGCCCCCCGATGAAGTAATTGAGAATATCTTCTTTGATGTCCACCGCTATCAAAGCCCCGGCCAATGCTCCCAAAAGTGCGGGAACGATCAGGTGCCATTCATTTTTGGCATGCAGTTCTTTTTGATGGATAAAATTGCGGGTTGCCACGGCATTTTGAATGATCACCCCTATGCGGTTTGTCCCGTTGGCCACGGCCGGAGGCAATCCCATAAACATCAGCAGCGGAAGGGTGATCAGCGATCCGCTGCCTGCCAACGTGTTAATGATTCCGGCAATCAGGCCGGCTGCTATAAGGAGTATGGCATCAATAACGGTCATGATAAAAATTCATTCATGTTTGTCTTTAATCTGACTAAATATGTAAAGAGCCAATATTCAATCATATACATTTTTGTTGGTTTTCGTGATATGTCGCAAAAGAGAGCAACCTTTCTCTCCAGCTTTGAGCTTCGAGCTTTCAGCTACTACTGACTCTCCGACTGAGCTACTAATTTCGATCTATTGCGGAAAGATATAAAATAAAATGATCCGACGAGGGGGATCGCCGGATCATTTAATGAGAAATGAGTATATGATACCCGATTTGCTTTTAGATCAAATTAGTCAGCAAAAATCGGGAAATTCTTCATCATATCGTTCACTTTTTTCTTCACGTTCTTCAGATTGTCCTCGTTATCGGGATCACTGAGCACTTCATCAATCAGGTCAACAACTTTAACCACATCTTCTTCTTTCAGACCACGGGTTGTGAGGGCTGAAGAGCCGATGCGGATACCTGAGGCCTGGAAAGGCGAACGATCGTCGAATGGCACCATGTTTTTGTTTATGGTGATATCGGCCAATACGAGGGTGTTTTCAGCTTTTTTCCCTGTCAAATCGGGGAATTTGGTGCGCATGTCGATCAGCATGCTGTGATTGTCGGTGCCGCCGGAAATAACTTTGTAACCTTTATTTTTGAATTGTTCGGCCATAGCCCGCGCATTTTTCTGCACCTGCTTCTGGTATTCTTTGTATTCCGGTTGAAGGGCTTCGTAGAATGAAACCGCCTTGGCAGCAATCACATGTTCAAGCGGACCACCCTGGATGCCCGGGAAGACAGCTGAATCGAGCAATGAAGACATTTTGCGAACAACGCCTTTTTTGGTTTTGATGCCAAATGGATTCTCAAAGTCTTTGCCCATCAGGATGATGCCGCCGCGGGGCCCGCGCAGGGTCTTGTGCGTGGTTGAAGTAACGATGTGCGCATACTCCACCGGGTTGTTCAGCAGTCCGGCAGCAATGAGTCCGGCGGGGTGGGCCATGTCTATCATTAAAATGGCACCAATTTTATCGGCAATCTCGCGCATCCGCTTGTAGTCCCAGTCGCGGGAATAAGCAGACCCACCGCCGATGATAAGTTTGGGCTTATGCTCCATGGCCATCTCTTCCATCATGTCGTAGTCAACCAGCCCGGTATCTTCTTTTACACCGTAAGCGATGGGTTCATAAAGGATGCCTGAGCTGTTTACTGCTGAACCATGAGACAGGTGCCCGCCGTGCGAAAGATCAAGGCCGAGGAATTTATCCCCCGGGTTCAGGACCGTCATCATAACGGCCATATTGGCCTGGGCACCACTGTGGGGTTGCACGTTGACCCATTCGGCACCAAAGAGTTCTTTCAGACGCTCGATGGCCTCGGTTTCACTTTCGTCAACAACTTCACAGCCACCATAGTATCTTTTGCCCGGGAGTCCTTCTGCATATTTGTTGGTCAGGCACGATCCCATGGCTTCCATTACCTGGTCGCTTACAAAGTTCTCAGATGCGATTAGCTCAATCCCGTTGAGTTGTCGCTGATGTTCTTTTTCAATAAGTTCAAAAATTCTCTCGTCTCTCTTCATTTTATATAAAAATTAAGGATTTAGCCATTTAAACGGGCCGTATAATCTGCCCAAATGATCATTCATCCGAAAAGTGGATAAGTACTCTCCGGTAGACCGAAAATATCTTTGATTTGGAAACAAATCCGAGGTATCTGCCATTTTCCACCACGGGCAGGTTCCAGGCCCCGGTTTCTTCAAATTTCCGCATGACCTGATCCATGCTTTCTCCCGATTCAATGAAGGCTGGGGGGATGGTCATGAGGTCTTTTACTTTCGTGGTATTGTAAAGTTCGTCATTGAACATGATTTGTCGAATATCGTCGAGGGATACGATGCCAAGCAGTTTGCCATCCTCGTTGATCACGGGGAAAATGTTCCGTTTGGCTTTGGCTATGACTTTGACAAGTTCGCCAAGTGTTTGCTCGGGGCGTACCGTCAGGAAGTCAGTCTCAAGCACCTTGTTGAGCCGCATCAGGGTGAGTACGGCTTTATCTTTATGGTGGGTAAGGAGTTCGCCTTTTTTGGCCAGTCTTTTGGTGTATAATGAATGAGGCTCAAAGTACATGATGGTCAGGTAAGACACAGTGGATGTAAGGATGAGCGGAATAAGCAGCGCATACCCATTTGTGATCTCGGCAATAAGAAAAATAGCTGTCAGGGGCGCATGCATGACTCCTGCCATCAGTCCGGCCATGCCGGCCAGCGTAAAATAGGTTTCAGGCAGACTCACCCAACCGATGTCATTCACCAGCCGGGCCAGAAAAAAGCCTGCCACCCCTCCGGTAAACAGGGTAGGGGCGAATATACCGCCCACACCTCCACTTCCGTTGGTCGCAGCTGTTGCCAGCACTTTGAAGATGATCAGTAGAAGGAGGAACCCGAGAATGACAAAATTGTTGTCGCGGAAGTTATAGAAGAAGGTGTTTTCGACAATGGCATCGGTCTCCCCGGAGAGCAGGGATGAAATGGTGGTATATCCTTCACCGTATAGCGGTGGAAAAATAAATATGAGTAAACTCAATATGGATCCGCCAACGAGAAGTTTAAGAAATGGATTTTTGATTTTGGAAATCCGTTCTTCTGAAGACATGCTTCCCCACGTCATGTAGAGTGAAATGAACCCGGCAATCACTCCCAGAATAATGTACCAGGGCAGGTTGTTGAAAAGGAATTGACTTTCAAGATGGAAAGCAAATTCGGCTCCCTTGCCCAGGAAAAAGTAGGCAATAGAGGTGGCCGTCACAGCCGATATCAGAAGCGGAACGATGGATGCCATGGTCAGGTCCAGCATCAAAACTTCAAGGGTAAAGAAAAGCCCGGCAATGGGGGCCTTGAAAATCCCTGCAATGCCTCCTGCCGCCCCGCATCCTACCAGCAGGGTTATGGTTTTATAATTGAGGTGGAACATGCGTCCCAGGGAAGATCCCAGTGAAGCCCCTGTCAATACAATGGGTGCCTCAGCTCCTACCGAACCCCCGAAACCAATGGTGAAGGTACTGCCAACTATTGATGAAAAAGAGTTATGCGATTTCAGGTTGCCTCCTTTTCTGGAAAAGGCGTGTAATATTTTGGTGACACCATGACTGATGTCGTCTCTGATCACGTAACGGGTAAAAAGGACGGTGATGAAAATTCCGATTAACGG
>JBNJDH010000348.1:0-3929 GCA_051744695.1 Bacteroidota bacterium
TGCTTATGATGGATACACATTGCTCCCCAAACTGATTGTCACCAAGGATTTTTACAAATTCCGGATTTTTCCCATTCACGGGAAATATGCCAAAGACAAAAACCTGGCTCTCTTTCCTCGTCGCATCAATGGCAAATTCGCCATGATCGGACGGATCGACGGGGTCAACAATTACATCATGTTCTCCAATGATCTCAGCAAGTGGAGTCAGGCCCAGATTTTGCAGGAACCGCAATATTCATGGGAACTCACACAAATCGGCAACGGTGGTGCTCCACTGGAAACCGAGCATGGCTGGCTGTTGATCACCCATGGCGTGGGGGCTGTGAGAAAATATTCACTGGGCGCCTGTCTGCTTGATCTGGAAGACCCGACCAAGATCATCGGGCGCCTGAAAGAACCGCTTCTGATCCCGTCAGAAAACGAACGGGCAGGCTATGTGCCCAACGTGGTTTACACCTGCGGGTCTTATATTCACAATGGCGAACTCATCATTCCTTATGCCATGAGCGATTATGCCTCATCCTTTGCCACGGTCAACCTTGAGGATCTCATTCGTGAGTTGAAATCATCTTGATCAATGAGATGAGAAAAACTTTTCAATTTGGAAAGAATAAACAGTTTGTTGGATTTTTTGTTACATAAGTAAAACAATCAGCCATTGTAAAATCAAAAGTTGACAACTATGAAAAGAGCTGTATTTTTTTCATTCCTGGTTGCTGTAGCATTTTTCACAGCTGCATGCGGCGGAAAAACTGATACCGTTGACTCCGGAACATACGAAGGAACCATCAAAGAAGTGGAGGCAGAAAAAACGGAAATTTACGTAGAAACCGAAGATGGGAAAACCCTGGAACTGTATTTCACCGATGAAACAGAACTGACACGCGATGGGGAAAAGACAGAATTCTCATCTCTGCAAGAAGATCAAAAAGTAGAAGTCAAAGTTGAAAAAACAGGGAAAAGACTCGACCCTCTTGCTGTAAAAATACTGGAATAACATGGATCAACTACCAGATTTTTGGCGGACAGAGATATGGCACCCTCTCTCTGTCCACTTTCCCATTGCCTTACTATCACTTGCCACCGTTTTGTTCATCATAGGTTATTTTGCCCGAAAGCAAAATGTGACTACCATGGGTAAAATATTGTTGCTGCTGGGCACTGTTGGGGCATGGATCTCTGTTTACACAGGAAGTCTGGCCGATCCCATCGTGACAAGGAAGCTTTGCGACCCTACCGTACTGGAAAGTCACGAAAACGGCGCTTTTACCGTTGCCTGGATTTTTACCATTGCTTCAGCGCTTGTCATTGCTGATTACTTTCAGTTGTTCAATAAAATCCGGAAGCTTACCCAGATAGCCATTATAGCCCTTCTCCTTATCGGCTCCGGCTTTTTGGCCTATACTGGTCACCTGGGCGCCACACTTGTTTATCAGCAAGCGGCAGGCGTTTACACGCCATCGGAAGACTGCAATGAATTTGAGGAGTAACGGCTCAACTCCCCATGTTTTTCCAGAGCAAACAACCTCATATTACAAATGCCAGTTGGCAGATTTTACCCAATCCACGATAAACCGCGCATGATCAAAAGGAATGTCGGGTAAGAAGCCGTGTCCCAGATTCATAATAAAGCGGGGATTTTCCTGGTAAAACGGGATGTATTTTTCCAGTTCCTCCCCGATCTCATTCTCGGTGGCGTACAGCAACCTCGGGTCAACATTGCCCTGAAGTCCGACGTCAGGATGCACAAGCTCCCGCGCATGTCTTATGGGCATTTGCCAGTCGATGCTTACAAAATCTGCCACATCGGGTGTAACGGAACGAATGCCGGTGCCCAGCCCTTTTGGGAAAAAGATAAAAGGGGTTCCTGTTGCTTTCACAGCCTTGGATATTTTCTGAACAGCCGGCCAGAACAATTCCATATACAATTCCACAGGAATGAGTCCCGCATGGGTGTCAAACAACTGAAAAGCATCCACCCCATGGCGGATTTGATTTGTCGCATATTCCACCGACATGTCGGCAATGACTTCGATCAATTTTCGGGCTTCCCGTTTGTTCTGATACAGAAACTTCACCAAATCCGGAAACGAAGGATTGGCCCCGGTGCCCTGATACATATAGCACAAAGTAGTCAGCGGAGCCCCGCAAAAACCAATCAGTGGCGTGCCGTCCGGCCGGTTCCGGACAATGGCATCGATGTTCCTGTAGATGTATTCCAACTTTCCGGCATCGGGTTTCAGAACCTTTGATGGTTGATCAAAAGAGAGAAGCGGCTGCTCGAAGACCGGCCCCCGGCCGGTAAAAGACATTTCCATGCCAAGAGCCACCGGAACCACCAGTATATCCGAAAACAAAATGGCTGCATCCACACCCAAGTCATAAACAGGCATCAAAGTCACTTCTGATGCCAGTTCCGGATCGTTCATCAGCTCATGAAAAGCATACTTCTCTTTTAGTTGCTGATAACGTGGCAAAATCCGGCCGGCTTGGCGCATGAACCAGACGGGGGGGCGGGCGGTTTCCCGTCCCGCGATCTTATCTAAAAAAAGGTTGGTATCCATTGATTGGCAATTACAGCGATTTGAGTGCTTTGCGGGACAATTCGATCAAATGATCCATGTCGTCCATGGTATGGGCTTCTGAAATAAAGGTTGCTTCAAACTGTGAAGGAGCCAGGCAAATGCCGTTTTCCAGCATATTCCGGTAATAAGCGCCAAAGCGATTGGTATCTGAAGCGGCCGCCAGCTCGTAATTGAACACCTCCTGTTCTCCGTTAAAGAAAAGCGTCAGCATACTGCCACACCGGTTTATGACGCCCGGCACACCGGTTTCACGAAGATTCTCCTGCAGGCCTTTCTCCAGATGGCTGCCCATTTGTTCCAGATCATCATAGATCTCCGGATTTTCTTTCAGGATGTTGAGCATGGTTGTGCCGGCTGCCATGGCCAGGGGATTCCCGGATAAGGTGCCGGCATGATAGACTGGTCCTTCGGGGGACAGCATATCCATAATGTCGGCACGCCCACCAAAAGCGCCCACAGGCAATCCGCCTCCTATCACTTTACCCATGGTGGTCAGGTCGGGTGTTACACCCAGATACTCCTGGGCCCCGCCAGGCGAGAGACGAAAACCGGTCATCACCTCATCAAAGATCAGCAAAGCACCGAAACGACTGGTCAGCTCGCGCAAACCCTGAAGGAAACCCGTACTGGGAGGCACAACACCCATATTTCCAGCCACCGGTTCAATAATGATGGCAGCAATTTCTTCCGGATATTCTTCGAACAATTTTTCAACCGACTCCAGGTCATTGAAACCGGCAATAAGGGTATCAGCAGCAGTGGCTTTTGTCACCCCCGGACTGTCGGGCAGCCCCAGAGTCATCGCCCCTGAGCCGGCCTGAATAAGAAAACTGTCGGCGTGTCCGTGAAAACATCCGGCAAATTTGATCACTTTGTCCCGTTTGGTGAAGCCCCGGGCAAGGCGAAGGGCGCTCATGGTCGCTTCCGTACCCGAATTGACCATCCTCACTTTCTCCACCGAGGGCACCATGTCAATAATGAGCCTGGCCATCTCGTTCTCAAGGCAGGTCGACATCCCAAAGCTGGTTCCTTTTTCGGCAGCAGATTTGACTGCATCCACAATTTCTTCACGGGCATGACCAAGAATCAGTGGCCCCCAGGAAGCAATAAAATCGATGTATTCGTTTCCGTCAATATCCCAAATTCTGGATCCTTTAGCCTTCTCAATGAAAAGCGGGTCGGCACCCACGCTCTTAAAAGCGCGAACGGAGGAATTGACACCTCCCGGCATCAACTGACGGGCTTTCTGAAATGCTTCTATACTTTTTTTGTTATTCATATTTTCTGCTTTTTCCTGTTTGCTATCGTGAGAATGTGAATCTAACAATCTTATTCTGAAAA
>JBNJDH010000349.1:0-3925 GCA_051744695.1 Bacteroidota bacterium
GTTTATATCAACAACGGAACCCTGTTTGTGAAAGACGGCAAGCCGGCTAACCTTGAAGTATACAGCGTTTTAGGTGCGAAACTTAAAGAAGTTAAAAATGTGAACAGGTTATCGATGCAGGATATGCAGAACGGAGTATACCTGATTCGCGTCAACAATGAACGTGCAGCAACTAAAGTTGTTAAGTTCTAAATAATTGTAAACAAAATTCAAAGGCTACCAACCTTGGTAGCCTTTGTTTTGTAAAACTACATTTTACCAAAAACTGATTCATTAAACTGTGAGCCTGAAAGATAAAAGATTTGCACTTTTAACCCTCCTCCTGCTGGCAGTTGTATTTGCAGGCCTCGATCTTATTCTGGGGTTCATGCTTATACCTGAAAGCTACAGCAGTTTCAGGATTAAAAACAAGATTTACCATCACGGCCTGGAAAAAAATGTCTCTGCTGAGGCTGCCTGGGGGCCGCTCATTTATAACTTTTATACCAATAACCTCTCTTTTCGCGATGAAGCAGTAAGAGATATTCCGCTTCGGTCAGAAAAAAAACGGATAATGATAATGGGTGATTCCCATTCTGAAGGGGTGGGAATTGAATACCCCTATACATTTGCCGGAAGATTGCAAAAGCTGGCAGTGAATAAAGACATCGAAATACTCAATGCTTCAGCAGTGAGTTACAGCCCAAAAATTCATTACCTCAAAGGAGATTATCTTTTGAATAAAACAGGACTTGAAGTCGATGAGATTTGGGTGACCATCGACATCTCTGATCTTCAGAATGAAATCGCCTATCAATCGTTCCAACCCGGCAAAACTGATGCAGGTGGATTTTCAGGCACCAGCATTAAGCGTTTTTTACAAAAACGTTCATTTTCATATTATACGCTTGATGCCATTCGAAAAAATAAGGAAACCGACTCGATGAACGAAACATTGCTTGCATTGAAAAATCAGACAGGCAGCCTTCCCGACAGGAATGCCATCGGTTTATACAAGGAATTCTTTAGAACGTTCGATAATGAAGAGCTGCTTAAAAATCCCGATTTTCATGGAGTTTCAGAATGGATTTACCGCACTCAGCTGCGCGAACTGGCCGATGAGGGACTGCAGTTAGGCTTCCAAAACATCGGAAAACTAAACCAACTTTGCAGCGAAAAAAACATTCGCCTTCGGTTAAGTGTGCATCCCTGGCAGTCACAGGTTTTTAAAGGAGACACTACCGACTATTATGTTGAGAGCTGGCGGGAATTCTGCCGGTCGGAAAATATTGATTTTATTAACCTCTACCCCGCCTTTATTAATGAAGAAAATCCGTTATGGATTGCAAAAACCTGTTACATCGAGGGGGATAACCACTGGAATGAAACAGGGCATGAACGGGTGGCCGGGTTTTTAAAAAAATACATCGAATAGCTGAAGAGATATGAAAAAGCATTATCTGAAATATTTACAGCTGGCAGCATGCATACTATTGCTGCAATCATGTCTCATGGAAAATCCTGAAAGCAAAATGCAGAAGCTTGCCAACAAGTATAAAAACAAAGAAATCAGCAACTCTCAGATGCTCTTCGGAATGGGAAAGATTTTCAGGGAGAACCCCGATAATCAGGTCATTCGTTATGAATATTTTCAGAAAATGATCATTTCGGGCTATGCTTCCCACATCGTCCATTGTTATCTGGATCAGCCCGGAAAATCACTCACTGTAGAGGATATGGAAATTTTACTCTTCGCCTTACAGGAAGGAAATCATTACCATTTGGCAGAAAAATTCACCGGAAGGTTCAACGGAAAATACCAGGCAAAATTACTTGAAGCAGCAGGAATAAATGATTCGTTGCTATATTACAATAACCTGGTAAAAAAGAATCCAGATGCAGAGGCAATGCAAAAAAGGGGAAAATTTTTTACCCGGTTAAATGCATCTGACATAGCAAACATTGATTTAGATAAATCAATTCGTTTAAACCCATGCAATCCGGGTGCCCTTTTTGAAAAGGCGTTGCTTCTTATTAATAATGAAAAAACAAAAGAAGTAACGGAAATGCTCGAAAAATGCAACCAAAACAATGAAGCCACACAGTTGGAATGGTTCCCGGTAATTTATAATCTGGCAAAAGAAGTGGAAAGTCTTAAGAAGTCAAACCTGCCCAAAAAAGAGATTTTATTCAACCAGGCCAATCTTTACATTAACGCCGGATTTCCTGAAATAGCGTTACAAAAATCGAAGGAACTGTTAAAAGCTGATGGAAACAACAATCCGGATTACCTTGCCCTGCAGGGTTTCATTTATTTTAAAATGAATAACAAAGAACTGGCTATGCATTATGTTTCAGAAGCTGAACGTATCAGTGGAAAGAAATCGAAGCTTAGTTCAATGATTGCGAAAATGGAATAGTAAAAGATTTTATAAAAGTAATATTTAACCAAATATTTTAAATTGTCAATAATGAACGTAAAGATCATGAAAAAAAGATTCAGAATGAAGCTGTTGCTGCTGCTTGCTGCAACCATGCTTCAGGGTGCAGTTCTGCATGCACAGCAGACGGTTACCGGCTCTGTGACAGAAGCCTCGTCGGGAGAACAACTGACTGGAGCAACAGTTATTTTAAAAGGGACAACCACCGGAACCGTTACCAATGCAGACGGAAACTACTCCCTTTCAGTACCCAGCCTTCAGGATACCCTGGTATTTTCATTTGTTGGGTATGAAACACAGGAAGTACCCATCGATGGACGTACAGAAATTAACATTAATCTTCAGGAAAGTGAGGTGATGCTTTCAGAAACGGTGGTCATTGGGTATGGTACGGTTCAAAAATCGGATCTCACCGGTTCTGTTGCTGTTGTATCTTCTGAGGAACTGAACAGGATACCGGCAAGCAACTTTACCCGGGCACTGCAGGGCCGCGCTTCCGGTGTCATGGTTTCTCAATCGGGAAGTCCGGGAAGCAGCGCCCAGATAAGGGTCAGAGGGATTGGTTCAATCAATCAGAACCCCAATCCGATTTATGTAATCGACGGAGTAATCACCGGCGGACTCGGTAATGTTAATCCGACCGATATTGAAACCGTCCAGGTGTTGAAAGACGCTTCGGCTGCAGCCATCTATGGTGCCGACGGAGCCAACGGAGTTGTTATTATTACCACCAAACGGGGCAAACAAGGTGCTCCTAAGGTTTCACTGTCAAGCTATGTCAGCATCAACAGGGTTCCCGATCAGTTTGAAGTGATGAATGCCAATGAATACTCCGATTTTTATTCCAACCTGCTCGAAGAAAACAATGTGGCAGTACCAACTGCCTATACCGATCATTTCCGCCAGTGGTATTACGGTGAAGGATGGCAGGAAGGAACCCAATGGCAGGAAGAAGTCGTTCGTACAGGTTTGGCACAGAACCATTACGTAAGATTTTCCGGTGGCGGTGAAGGATCTAACTATTCTATTTCACTGAACAATTCAGATGAAAAAGGGATTCTTTTGGCTTCTTCAGCAAAACGTTACAGCCTGAGGGTAAACTCTGATTTTGAAATCGGGAAATACATCAAAATTGGAGAATCTATAAGCCTTAGACGTAATATTTCCCAAAATCCAACTACTTACCAGGGAAACCCCTGGCAGGTGACGCTTATTACTTCACCTCTTATGCGAATGTACAATGAAAATAATAAGGGAGGCTTTGAAGGTCCGCAGGTATCTTATGAATATACAAATCCGGATGGAGAAACCGAAATTGTAAGCAACACCGGTTACAATGACAAGCCTAACCCAAGAGGACCGATGGAAATCGGGGATAATTACAGTTACAACAACAATGTCCTTGCCAGCTTATATATGGAAATCAAACCCCTTAAATGGTTAACCTATAAATTAACACCGGCAGTGGAAGGAAGCTTCAACCGATCGAAATTCTGGTTCCCTGC
>JBNJDH010000350.1:0-3914 GCA_051744695.1 Bacteroidota bacterium
GTCAACGAATTTACAGTCCGGCATCCGATGGGAGAAATCCTGATGCTTTCAGGATACCTGGCTGCTTATAATTAACGCGATACTATGTCATTTAAAAAAGTAAATAAAAAATTGAAAAATGAAACTCTTAAATAGCCTGGCAGCATTTTCTTTTGCATTACTGGGACTGGCCACAAATGCAAAGCAAGAAACACAGAAACCGAATGTGATTATCATTCTTACAGATGATCAGGGCTACGGCGACATTGCTTCACACGGTCACCCACACGTGATTACACCAAACATGGATCGGCTTCGCGACATTAGTGTTCGTCTGGAGAATTTCCATGTTGATCCCACCTGTGCTCCGACCAGGGTTTCTTTGATTACCGGCCGTTATTCTGCCCGCGTGGGAGTATGGCATACGGTAAATGGCAGAAACCTTCTCCGCGAGGATGAAACTACCCTGGCGGAAGTATTCCGGGAGGCAGGTTACCGTACCGGTATATTTGGAAAATGGCACCTGGGTGATTCCTATCCTTATGCTGCAAGATTCAAAGGATTCAATGAAGCCATCGTTCATGGCGGCGGCGGAGTAGGCCAGACACCTGATTACTGGGGTAACGACTATTTTGAAGATCACTACAACGATAATGGAGTATGGAAACCATTTCAGGGCTATTGCACCGATGTTTGGTTCCGTGAAGCCTTACGTTTCGTAAGGGAAAGCAAAGAACAACCATTTTTTCTTTATCTGCCAACTAATGCTGCACACCAAACCCGTCCGCATGTGCCTGAGCGATACAAGAATCTTTACAAGGATTTAGAAGTAAATGATCGACTTAAAATATTTTGGGGGATGATAACCAATATCGATGATAATCTTGGCGTGATGATGGAACGGTTGGAACATTGGGGGCTTCTGAATAACACCATCCTGATTTTTATGAGTGACAACGGAACTTGCATGGGACCGGGTTATTGGCCGGAAAATGAGAAATCCGGATGGTCTGACCGCTATAACAGCAGCATGCGGGGCGGTAAAGGTTCACATTACGATGGCGGGCATCGCGTATTTGGATATGTTTATTATCCGGCTGCCGGAATTGAAGGAGGCCGTGATATTGGCCAAATCACCGCACACATTGATTTGATGCCCACGTTGATGGAGCTTTGCAATATTCCCAAACCTGCACATGTTGAATTTGACGGAACATCGCTTGTTCCGCTGCTTACCGGAACATATAATAAATGGCCCCAACGCACGCTTTTTGTTCACAATCAACGTGTAGTGGATCCCATCAAGTGGAAACAGACCTCTGTAATGACCGATCGCTGGCGTCTGATAAATAATACTGAATTGTACGACATAAAACAGGACCGGGGTCAGCAAAACAATATCATCGGAAGCCATCCTGAAGTGGCTGAAAAGCTGCGAACTGAGTATGAACTTTGGTGGAATGATATCAGCCGGCGATTCCATGAAACCACACCTTTGTACATCGGTGCGGAGCAACAGAATCCCGTTCAGCTTAATGCACACGACTGGATAATGGATGAGTTGCCCCCATGGAATCAGCCACATATACTGGAACGGCCAACAAGTAACGGCCCCTGGAGGGTTCGGGTAACGGATGCGGGCCGTTATACTTTTACATTGCGGGAAAGACCTGAGGTCGCCGGTTTTCCGCTTACTGCCGCCAAAGCCCGGTTATATATTGAAGATAGGATTGATGAAATTAAACCCGTAGAGAAGGGAGCAACCGCCGTTCAATTCGAAGTTGAACTTGTGGCCGGCGACACAGAAGTAAAAACCTGGTTGATTGATAAGGACGGAACTTCAAGAGGGGCGTATTTTGTGGATGTCGAACGACTGAATAAAAAGAAAGAGTAAAAGAGCTTGTAAAAAACTCAACAGATATTAAGTTTAGTTCCATTTTTTAGAAATAGTGTAAAGATTAGAGTTGAAAAATGGTTTTGAAACTAAATAATGAACTAATGGAAAGAAGTCAGTGCAAAAAAAAATCGCCTGTTTTAAACTGAATTGAAAAGCAAAAACGTCAAAAAAAAATATGAAGAAAAGGAAAGAAATTATGTTGACAGATTTCATGGAGGGATTCCCGGAAAAAGCAATTAAAAATTAACTATATGAATTATTCCAGACGAAATTTCATTGAAAAAACAACAAAAGCTGTTGGTTTGCTAAGTTTAGCTCCCACATTGACTCCATTTGCAAGCACTGCATTCACAACAAAAACTACAGAAGCCGGAGCAGCCAAACCTGTTTCTGTTTACGTGAACTGGGCTGCCTACGATGAATTGTCGGACAACGTATTCCTTGACGAAGAAATTGCCATGAAGCAGTTCAATGAGATGCTCCGGTTAAGAGAAGAGGGGGTGCAGTTCGATTATTACCTGATGGATGCATTCTGGTTCGATAAGGATGGCGGATATCGTGAATGGCGAAAAGAGAGCTGGCCCGATGGCGGCAAAAACTGGATGAAAGCCTGTTTTGACAATAATATCAAACCGGGCTTGTGGATTTCCACAAATTTAATGCAGGCAGGAGGAGATAACTACGAGTTTTTGCGGCCTATACCCAAGTGGGAAGATTCAGTGGGCAGAAATAACCGGGCATTTTCACTTTTTGAAGGCGGGTACCTTGAGGATTTGATCTCAGCACTAAAATACCACGCTGATCAGGGGATAAGCATGTTTAAATTTGATTTCGCCGATTTCAATGCCGTCACTGAAAAAAATGCAGGTAGAATGACACAGGACGAAATTGTGAAAGCCAACAAATCGGCTTTTATAAGTGCAATGAAGGACTTCCGAAAAGACTACCCGGATGTACTGTTAATGGCGTACAACGGATTTGGCGGAGTAATGGGAAATACATACACACCTTTCCGGGAGGTAATTGATTTGGAATGGTTGAATGTGTTTGATTCGATGTATTGCGGAGATCCAAGAGCTGCAGATGTCCCCTGCATGAATTTTTGGCGCAGCAAAGACATTTATTCGGATCATATGGTGCGTCAATTCGCATTCAATGATATACCGTTAAAAAGAATCGATAACAGTGCCTTTATGATTGGTACTACAGGTACATGCTATTACCGGGGCAGCCAGGCCTGGAAAGGTATGTTGCTGCTTTCGCTGGCACGGGCCGGCTGGATAAATACCTATTATGGCAATCTCGATTTATTATCCGAAGAGGATGGAAAATGGTTTGCGAAAGCTCAATCCATGTATTATCCGCTTCAGGGAAAAAACAATATACGTTTGCTTGGCGGAATCCCTGGCGATGAAGAGTGGTACGGGTACCGTGCGTTTCAGGAAAACGGAGACCTCATTTTACTGGTTAATCCCAAACAAAAAACAGAAGAAATTGACCTTTCTTTTATCGACCAGAATGAAAAAGGACGAATTCTTTTTCACGATGCAGGATTTATTCCGGATGTAAAAAACAGTTCTGTAAAGTTAGGCCCGGAACAAATGGCCCTTATCGGGTTTGGCAGCTACAATAATCCGCAATACGATTTAGGCGTGGGCGGTTTCATCGAAATACCATCTGTCATACAACCGATAGCGGCCGACTGGCAAACATCCAGTCAGCTTATCCGGACAGAATTAAAAGCTCCTGCGGCAAAAGATATACGTTTTGTGGTTCAGCAATACGGGGCAGACGGGTTTCCCGTTCGTTCAAGCGGCGGTTCTCCGCCAAACGGAATACCACTCGATGAGTTCCTCATACTAAAAGCCAGCCAGGACGATAAGGAACTGCCAATTGAAATACAATACGATAAAGCAATCTGGAGCGGCTTGTCGTGGGCGGTAGGTGAAATACGAAATGCAGATATTGACCGCAGCAAACCACTGCTATTACAAGCAGTGAGCGCCGAACAACAGCCGGTAACTTTAAGAGGTGAACT
>JBNJDH010000351.1:0-3910 GCA_051744695.1 Bacteroidota bacterium
CTTCAGGATACCGGCATCGATGCTCTGACGATTCACGGGCGCACCCGTTCCCAGATGTATTCGGGTGAAGCCGACTGGACCCTTATTGGCGAGGTGAAAAACAATCCACGGATGCATATTCCCATTATTGGAAACGGGGACATCTTCACACCTGAAAAAGCCCGTACTTATCTGGACCGATACGGTGTTGATGCTTTAATGATTGGAAGACCGTGTATCGGGCGTCCCTGGATTTTCAAAGAAATCCGCCATTATCTTGACACCGGTGAAACCCTGCCGGCTCCAACTCTTCCCGAACATGTGGAGATGATCCGTGAGCAGGTCAATAAGACAGTGGAATGGCTGGGGGAGCGACGGGGCATCCTTCATTCACGGCGTCACCTGGCTGTCACCTTTAAAGGACTTGAAAACTTCCGGCCCCTCAAGATCAAAATGCTCAGGACGGAAAACATTGAGGAACTGAATGCCATCCTGGATGAAATTAGCCAAAGGTGGGGACATCATTCATCGCCCTGTTCCGAATAGTAACGTTTCACGATTACCTTGACGGGATACCAGGCTGCCAGCAATCCCACCAGCGAAACACTGAAATAGACGAGTACCATATCGGTCCATTCGAGTGCCACCGGGTAGGCATCTACCACGAAAGAACCGCCTCCCTGAAACTGAAGGAGGCCATATTGTTGCTGAATCCATACAAGCAATGACCCAAGCAGCACCCCGGCTGTAACACCGGCAAGAGATATCAGCCACCCCTCCACCAGGAAGATCTTGTTGATGAGGTTTCGGGTGGCCCCAAGACTTCGCAGGGTGCCGATGCTGTCACGTTTTTCGAAGATCAGCAGCGACAGGGTGCCAATCACGTTGAAGGTGGCAATGACCAGGATAAAGAGGAGGATCAGGTAAGCCATGAATTTCTCCACGCGCATGAGCTTGTAAAATGTGGCATGTTGTTCCTGGCGGTCCTGTACTTCAAAATCATCGCCCAGAAGTTCAGATACGGCTTTTTTTATTTTATCTGTTTTCGCCCCTTCTTCCAGTGATAATCCCATTGACGACACTATGTTGTCACCGTATTCAAATAGCTGACGGGCCTGATCAATCTGGACAATCAGATAGCGGGAGTCGTAATCGAGCTGTTGGACACCAAACATCCCCGCGGGATGAAGATATTCTTTGCGGAAGGATTGATCCGGCCGCATCATGTTGACCTTTCCCTTGCGTCGGGGGGCATAAATCACCAGGGGTTTGACAAAGTTCAGCCGTATATTGAGCTGATCTGCCAGCACGTACCCAATGACACCGAAATTTTCCGAATCGTCCCCCAGCTTGTATTCCCCTTTCACCATGATGGAGTCGATACCCGAAACATCTGCAAAGTGTTCATCAACACCCATGATGATGGCCGGCACCTGCCTTTTTTCGGAACGGAGCAGGGCATGATCTTCCAGGATGCCTGTTGTCTGTTCCACTCCTTTTGTTTGCCGGATTTCATCAAAAGCAATGGTGTCGGTGTCAAAAACTTTTCCCTCCCGGGGGATAATCTTTAGTTCTGGGTCAAAAGAGCTGTATAGTGATCCGATGAGATCATGCAGCCCGTTAAAAACCGAAAGAACAATAATCAGGGCCAGCGATCCCACCAACACGCCGGTCACTGAGATCATGGAAACCACGTTGATCACGTTCTGTGATTTTTTGGCAAACAGGTATCTTAATGCTATGCGAAGAGCCAATTTCATATTTTAGCGGGCAGATGATTTGTAAGCTTTTACGATCAGGCCGGTCCCCTCGGGATGGGTTTGCCGGGTGTCCAGATAATTGAGGATGCAGGCAAACGGCCAGGTCACTAAATAATAAAAAGGAAGAAAAATAAAAAACAGGTTGCTGGCATTGAGCATCAGAATGGGAAATTTCATGGAAAGAACCCACGAAATGTGGCCGGGTTTGCCATAAGAATATAGAATTTCTACTTTTTCAAAACCGGCTTCTTTCAGCTTGTTTTTTATATCTTCTGCGTTGTAGCCATCTCGCACATGCTCGTCGATAAATCCTGACACTCCCTCGTGGTGATGCTCTTCAGCATCAGAACCGCCTTTGTCCGAAGGAGTGGAGATCAGCAACATGCCCCCCGGCACCAGGCTTTCATGGAAATTCCGGAAAACCTGACGGTCATCTTCAATGTGTTCCATTACATCCACCGAAAGGATAAGATCATAAGCGGAAGGTTCCACCAATTGGGTCAGATCAGCTTTTGAAAAAGAAACCTGTCCGCCTTTCCCTGTTTTTTTAAAGAAATGGTTGCAATCTTCAATCTGCTCCTCTTTGACATCCACACCTTTGATGCGGTATTGGACACCCAGTTTTGAAAGGGTCCAGCTGTATTGTCCGAACCCCGAACCGGCATCCAGGATATCTCCTCCTTTGTGCCGGTCGTCCGCCCATTTCTTTATTTCACGGCGGATGTACCATGAACGCAAAAGCAAAAGGTTAAGCAAACGGTAGAAAAGGATACGAAGGCCGGGCGTGGCGTTGAACAATTGTCCAAGAGACCGTTTTATCGGATCGTACTGCATAGTTATTCGTTCAGGAGTCGGTCAATGTTGTCAATGTAGTCGAGGCTGTCGTCAATGAAAAATTCAAGCTCCGGAATGATACGCAATTGCTTGCCTGCACGTTTACCAAGGGTGTATCGTATGGTTGAATTGTTTTCTTTGATGTGGTTGAAGACTTCTTCTTTTCGATTGGACGGGAAAATGCTCAAATAAATTCTTGCTATGGCCAAATCGGGAGTGACCTTTACCACCGTAACAGAGACCATGGAACCCAGGGCCATTTCTTTTATTTCACGCTGGAACATTTCACTCATATCCTGCTGAATGAGACGTCCTATTTTTTTCTGACGGGTTGTATCCATGATAGATCGTTAAGTTTTTAGATTTTTGGGAAACGGCTTAACTTTATTTTCCGGCTTCTGATATGCATCCTGATTGGTTTTTTGTGTTTGTAATTCAGTCTCTTGTAGGGGCTGAACAAACAATTGCTCCAATCATTTCCGGCTCATTTTTTCAGCACGAAGTTAGGGAAAATTATGCAAAATCGCCTTTGTTGCGTTGGCTCTACTACATGCTTTTGCTTTAGTTCACTGGCAATATTCAGTCATGAGCCCGGGTTTTTCTAAAAATCATTGGTTCAAAATTAAATGCTTTGTTAATAAAAAATTTATATATTGCAGGTAGGTTCTCTTTGATATCCCGAAAGATACAGTTGAGTTTTTCCGTAGGATCAGACCTTGTTCCAATCAGGCTGTATCTTGCCCGTATTACCGGGTTTTAAGGAAAATTCTTTTGGAAAAGATGGATTCTTTTCGAGAAAACGTCAGGCAGGTTCCATTAGGCCAATAACTTAAGTAAATTATATACTGATGAAAATATTCAAAACAGTCATCCTGTCCATTTCTGCTGCGTTGGTATCGACCGCAGCCTTTGTTCTCTTCCGGCCCTGCCGGCGAACTGTTGGAGCTACTGATTATCCCGGGTCTTCAAATGCAGGGACCTCATCTCCTGTGGGGGAACCTGACCCCGGCTCTATTTACAAAACAGCCGGGATCAAACGCCTTGAGTTAAAAGATGTGCCGGGAGATGTTTCACCTTCCACAATCGAAGGCCTTTTCCAAGGCGAAGCCGTGGTCAAACCGGGTGAACACGACAAATACAATGTAGAAGTTTTTGATGAGCAAAGCGTCTTTCTTGGACGAATCGGTAAAAACAGGCGGTTGAGTCATTCTCTTTCTGCCTGGCACGGTGGGAGGTTGTTTGTTTTTGGTCGTCTTGAAAATGAGCCTGATGGCACACGTCAGGGAACTGTTTTTGTGCCCGCGGGGTTTGAAGAGAAACAGATTGAACGGTTGAAA
>JBNJDH010000352.1:0-3904 GCA_051744695.1 Bacteroidota bacterium
AAGAATATGAAGCCACTGTCTTTGCCGACGGCATCAATGCCGACCGCACCGGCCGCGATTACACAAAAGAAACCATTAAACTGGACAACGGCACAAAACACTCCATCGATATGAAGAGCGGCGGCGGATGGGCCGCGACCATTAAGCCCGTTGACTAAACTTGCATCAGACCAATCCATAATTAATCCCGGTCCGGAAGTCTTCGGTCCGGGATTTTTTTCTTTTTGGGGCAATGCCAAAAAAGAAAATCAAAATAATTAATAATTGGGGCCTGCTGAGGGGCTTCAGACCGGTTTTCTGTTGACATTCCCTTTGACTGAAAGATTCTATTGTATGGAAGATTTATTCAAAAAGGGTTCATCACCAAAATGCGTACTTATTTCATAAAAATAGAAATGTCTAATGATTATTAAAGCATACGACACCTTCAGCGTCGATATTTTATATTTTGCAAACAGCTATAAACATAGAAGCCTTTCAGGCTCCAATTCTCTCAAATATACGGGCATGCCCCCCAAGATGTAATGTGTACATGAAAATCGACCCCCAAAGCGGGTTGTACCCTTTATGTATATACCGGACGTTAGAAAAAAGGCGGCATCAGAAGAACCTGCCATACCGGGTTTTTGTGGATCCACGAAATTGTAAGAAATTTTGAGGTTTTGTCGACCGCAATTTTTGTAATTTTGTGTATTTTGAAATCAGAAAATTTTTAATATATTGTTTTTCAGGTGATTGAATGTTGTGGTGCCGGTTTTGTAAAAGCCCCGTTTACCAGAACTATACGAATCATCTAAAATTCTAAAATCAAACAATCTATAAAATGATGGACGTTTTATTAAATCACCGCACCATTCGTCAATACAAAGACGAACCCATTGACGAGGCCCTTCTGAACAAAATACTGGAAGCCGGGACACGGGCTTCCACAACAGGAAATATGCAGATCTACAGCATCATCGTCAACCAGGATGAAGAGATGAAAAAGAAGCTGGCACCCACTCATTTCAACCAGCCCACATTTACCAATGCGCCGGTTTCGCTGACTTTCTGTGCCGATTTCAACCGGTTCAACAAGTGGTGCCGCCAGCGGGATGCCGAGCCGGGCTACGACAATTTCCAGTCTTTTGTGGCCGCCGCCATTGATGCCCTGCTGGTGGCGCAGAATGTCTGCGTTGCTGCCGAATCTGTCGGGCTGGGCATTTGTTACATCGGCACTGTCACTTACAATGCCGATAAGATCGTTGATATCCTGAACCTTCCCAAAGGCGTTGTCCCCGTGGCCACCGTCACCCTTGGCTGGCCCGCCGGTGATCCAGGGCAACCCGAGCGGCTCCCGCTCGAAGCCGTGGTGCACCGCGAGACCTATAAAGACTACACACCAGACGACATCGACCGATTTTACAAAGAGAAAGAAGAATTGCCCGCAAATAAGCAGTTTACCGCAGAAAATAACAAGGAAACCCTGGCCCAGGTGTTCACTGATGTCCGCTACACCAAAGAAAACAACGAGCATTTCAGTAAGGTTTTCCTGGATGTGCTGAGGAAGCAGGGTTTTTTGGATTAAAACAGAAAATTACCTGAATTACACCATCCCGGGAAAAAACATCAATTTCCCGGGACATTTTTAGCCGTCCCGGGACATAATTAACCGTCCCGGGAAGAAAAATGCCGTCCCGGGACATTTGAACCCCTTTTTAATTAAAAAATCTGCGTCCCGGGAACTTTTAAGTGGATTTTAACAAAAAAATCTGCTTCCCGGGACTTGAAAACCCGCTCCCGGGAAAAAATTTTGCGTCCCGGAAGAAAAAATCTCGTTCCCGGGAAAAAAAATCGCTTTCCCGGGAAGTTTTGACCCGTCCCGGGGACCCGGGAGCAGATCAAAATTTACCGGGACGCGAAAAACCTTCCCGGGACGTGTTGAAATGGCATTTCCGGATATTTTTTCATTCCATTCCATTGTCATCTTTCCATTTTATGTCCCCGTCAAAAAGTTGCTGGTTTCCAATCTCTGTCATTTTGAAGTTTATAGATTTTTAATAAATTGAGCGGTTGAAATTTTGAGTTCCCAATCGTGCATGGGGAACAATGTTAACATAAAAAGTTGCACAATATTAACTACTGTGGAATATATTGTGCAGTTTTTGGAGATGAGATATGAAAGATAAATGCAATTGGTCGTTTCTTATAGCGTTGGCAACAATAATACACCGAAATATGAAGATAACAATTACACTTATTGCATTATTTTTTATCGTGTTTGCATGTAATCAAACAGATAAATCGAAGACAGGAGAACAATCAGAGCAATATGCAGAAGAAGCTGATAGTTCAATAGTTGAAACCTTCCCCCCATTGTCAGAAGGTGAATTTCTTTTAGCAGAGAAGGATTTTGGTGAAGTTATTGAACTTCAAGGTACTTCGCATCCTGTTAATCAGCTATTCAGAGTGTCAGAGAGTGAATTAATAGCTTTAGACAGTATTTTGATAGTGAAAAATCAAAACAATCAGGATATGTTCATGGCATTTTCTCTTCCTGATTTCACGTTTCTTAAATCATTTGGGCGTTTCGGTAGAGGTCCCGGAGAATTCCAATATCCAAGTTTAGTTAAAGATGAAAGTGGTGAATTCATTTGTTTTATCTATGAAAAAACGAATGACCATTTGTATTCATTAGATAAGAATTTAGAGATTAAGGAATTATCCATAGATTTCAAAAAAGCGGAAAGAAGGCATTCCGATAAACAAATACATGGGATATCTTCAAAGCAATTCTTATATGTCGAATCTATAAAAATGGGAAAGGCTATATTTAGTGTGAATTCGGTGAATGATACAATAAATACAACTCTCTTAAAAAATATTGCCTTCTCTGATGAGCATAAAAACTGGGCAGCCTACATTGGCGACTTTGGAGTAAATGGAAACAAAAACAGGGCGGTGTTTGCATATAAATATTTTAAACGACTTATTTTTCTAAATCTTGAAAACAATACATCGAAAACTGTGTTTTTCGACTTGCCTGTAAAGACAAAAAAAGGTGATAATGTATCCATGATGGCCCCTTCAAATATAACCCATTATTGGGGGATTTCATCAAACGATAAATTTGTATATGTTTTATATTCAGGACGTACACCTATTGACGTTTCAGGAGAACTCAATAAATCATCTGGATACATTTATGTAGAGAAATATGATTGGAATGGCAATCCTGTCAATAAATATAAACTTGACCATTGGGGTTATTTTTGTGTTAATCAGGGAGAAAACACCATCTATTTAGCTTCAACTACAGATGAGCATCCTTTTGTAAGTTATAAACTCCCTGATTGAAGTGTTAAGAAATTACTGTTCAACAAAGCTATGATACGCCAGTCGTGGCATCCACAGCATATGGCGGGTTTTGTATTACCTTGCGCCAGGCTAAATTCGTGAAAAGGGGATTAGCACATAGATCTTTGAAACTTTTCATCAGAAACCAGTAGGTAATCAATCCTACCCGGGAAAGCCTAACCAGCATCAGGAACCGAGTTTTGCGTAGTCGTTAGAAATAACGGCACGAAGCGTACACAGGGAATGCAAAAGCCGTGAAGTTAAGCCTCGAAAAGAAACCCAAAGTCAGAGGTTTTCACATTGGTAATTGTGGGAACAGTAGCGCAGTAACCGTTATGGTAAGGAGACTGTGCCCGACCGGGGTCGCCGAGCATGGCAAATGCATAGGAGGTTTCAAATCCGCTCGTAAGGATCTGTGGGGGAGCGGTAAAGTAATGAGCCGCTCTACCAGGACCCTAAATTAATGGCTTGAAAATTTACCAGATTTAGATAAATAAAACTCTCAAAAGAACAGCCATTATCAGAACCCGGGATCCGCATTCAGGGCATTTTTTTACAAAGTTTTTAG
>JBNJDH010000353.1:0-3896 GCA_051744695.1 Bacteroidota bacterium
CTGGTGAAGCAGTTCCATGGCCTGATCTACATGACTTTTGGGGGGAGGCGTGATCCAGTTGAAGGCATACACGTCCGAAATGCCCCATAAAGCCATATCAAGCATCATGGAAGAGAGGTCCGATTCCTCGATTTCTGGCACCCGATGGGCTTGCATCCGGTTTTCGTCGGCCAGGGACCATAGTCGGTAACATTTCCCCGGCCCAAGACGACCGGCTCTTCCGGCTCGCTGATCTGCTGCGTCTTTGGTGATTTCCACGGTTGTGAGGCGGGAAAGACCCGTGGAAGGATCAAAGCGGAGGGTCCGTGTAAAACCGCTGTCCACAACCACAGAAACCCCTTCAATGGTGAGGCTGGTCTCGGCAATGGAAGTGGCCAGGACCACCTTTCTTTTTCCATGGGGGTGGGGCATGATGGCCTCCGTTTGTTGGGCTGGCGACAATTGCCCGTACAAAGGGTGAATGGAGATGCCTGGCGGCAGGTTATGTAAAATTTCCTCGCATTTTCTGATCTCCGCTTCTCCGGGGAGGAAAGCCAGGATGTCCCCTTCATCCTTTTTGAGGGCCTGATTGATGGTGCGTGCCGTGTTTTGGGGCAGATTTTTCAGGTCCCTGATGCCGGTGTGCTCGATCTTTACCGGGGATTGTTTCCCTTCGCTTTGGATTACAGAAGCTTGCAGTACTGAGGCGAGTTTGGGCATATCGAGGGTGGCCGACATGACCAGCATTCTGAGATCGGGACGCAGGACCTGCTGGGATTCGCGGCTCAATACCAATGCCGTATCGGCAAAGAGACTGCGTTCGTGGAATTCGTCGAAAATGACCATGCCTGTATCTTCCAGGGCATTGTCGCTTTGAAGCTTGCGAGTGAGAATGCCTTCGGTCACCACTTCTATGCGGGTTTTGTTGCTCACCTTATTGTCGAACCGGATCCTGTAACCGACCGTTTGCCCCAATTCCTCCCCAAGAAGAGATGCCATGCGTGTGGCGATGGATCGGGCTGCCAGGCGGCGGGGTTCCAGCATGATGATCTTTTGCCCTTCCAGCCAGGGTTCGTGCATAAGGGCCAGTGGAAGCAAAGTACTTTTTCCTGCACCTGGCGGGGCATGTACGATGAGCGTGTTTTCCCGGATCAAATGCGCTTTGATATCAGGAATGATCTCTGCAACAGGAAGATTTATGTGGGCTGCATCAAATTTTTTCACGTGGAACATTTGTTTGAGGCAAAGATATTCAGAAGGCATAAAAAATCCCGGAAAACCTGATGTGAATTACCTGCACGAGGCAACATTTGAGGCATCCGGGAATTTTTAAATTAAAACGCTAATGGATTACTGGTCAATCTCGAAAGATATTTTGGCATTCACAGCATAGGAAACAATTTTGTTGTTTTCCACATTGGCATTCATGTTCTCAATGTAAACAGATTTGATGTTTTTGACTGTTTTGGAGGCTTCTGCCACAGCATTCTGGGTTGCTTCTGTAAACCCTTTGTCCGATGTAGCAATGACTTCAATAATTTTTACCATTCTCATAATGCGATGTTTTAAATTTAACAATGAAAGATTCTATTAAGATTTTTCTTCGAACAATTCCTTGAAATCATCCGGCAATTGTGCCAGGATATCATCAATTTCGCCTTTGGAAATGAATGTCCTTAAATCATTAATGACTGTTTTTACAATTTCTTCCGTTGACTCTTTCCACGGAAACTCGTTTTCGCCCAACTGGTCCTGATGTCTTTTAATTTCCTCCAAAAACTCCTTTTTGTCGAATTTTTCGGGGCGCTCACTGTATTTCCAGCCCTCCACATAAATGGCCTTCATGAACATAGGGAGCTGGGAGAGCAAATTGAATGATTCCGGAATTGTTAATCTCTCCCGAAATGCATGCAATACTGCCCGCAATATGATGCCCGTCCTGGTTGTTTCCTGAGGATGTCCAAGATTTTTGGCCAGATGGTTGATAAAGGCATTTCCTTCTTCTGCATATTTGTTGAAATTTACACTCATAACGATTTCCCTTTGTTTAATAAGTTACGCAATTCCGGCGCAATACAGCATTTCCCATTGCATTTTTAAATTGACAGGAAAAAGGGCTATTAAAGTTCCCATTCAATGTTGATTGTAATACCTAATGAACCCACGCAAGGGTTTAATCTTCTTCGTATTGTATGACTTCTACGGGGCAACTCTCTGCTGCATCCTTAATTTCGTCGGCATAATCATCAAAATTGACACCTTCTTTGACAATTGCTACATCGTCGGGTAAATCAAATACTTCAGGACAAATGTCCACGCAAAGGTTACAGGCTGTGCAGCCTTCTTCCATCCATACTTTTTTAATAGCCATAACTGATATTTTTTAAAGTTGATAAATCATTGAGCCATTTCACCGGATTGGTTGAAATGGCCCCTGTTATATTGATTTTATTAATATACAAATAGTTATCCGGATGATCAAGAATTAAAGGAAAAAGGTTCGGGTTTTTGTGATGACCCCGGCCCGCTTTATTTATTACGATGGTCAACCAACGGCAAAACCCAGGTGTCCTCATCGAATTTGCCTGCAGTTACTTGATTCTTATGGTGTTTGAGCATCTCAGGTGGAAAACTTACGAATAAAGCAGGCTGGAAAAATCCTTGCAAATCTGATCCTTTACGCCTTTTGGCATAGATTGTCTTCACGGAATGTTTTTTTTCAAATTGCTGTCCGGAATGCAACTTATTGATTAAAATGCCAGGAATTGAAAATTCCAGTGCATGAATTCAATGAGGTTAAATTTAGAATATCAGAAAAATGAATAAAAGAATTTGTTTGTTAGTATTGTTGGGGATCTTTTTGTTAAGCCATTCTTTAAGGGCCCAGGATTATTCGGGTGAAATGAACAAAATGGCTTCTTCGGCCAAAAATAATTTCGGAAAATTTAATGTGCTGGCCGGGGCCAATACCATGAGTCTTAACTTTGATGGCGGCAATGGAAGCTCTTTTACCTCTTCTTTTCCCAATATTTATGGTTATTATCTTGGTGCGAATATGTACAGCATTTGGACCGAAAAGGAGACTTCTTTCTGGGCGGGTAGTACGGAATTTATTTTCGGAAAACAAAGAGTGAATGCTCCTTCATCCGCCGATGTGATTCAGGACTCACTTAGTATTTATAATTTTTCGCAATATTCTGGTTATTTTTTTAAGGCACCGTTTAAGGCCATTTATAATATCAGAACAGGAAAAAATACAAGCCTGGGAATCAGCGGAGGAGCTGTTATAAAAGTCCCGATGATGTTGGGAAAAATAGCCAATGATGGAATTACGGAAGACCTTAAATCGGTTTACGGGCAATATCTCTCTGATTATGGATGGACCCTGGGTGTGGAATTTGGATTTCGGGCCGGGTTTATAAATATGGATTATTCCAAAGGCATCAGCAATATGACGGATGACGGTGATGGCACCAGTATTACTGACAATGGTTCGATCTCTTTTTCCATTGGTTATCGCTTTAATACGGCCCAGGGAAAAAAGGACGTGGAGAAGATTCGAAATATCAAAGATAACCTGACGAATAAATAGCGAACTTTATCTGAATCGTTGCTCGTTTCGTTTGTAAAGGACCATTTTTGGCCCGAACAAAGAGGGTTGTCATATAAGGATTGCCTTTCGTTTAAAAATTTGTATTTTTAACGAAACTCACATGATTCTATATGAAAAACCTGTTCTATCTTATACTAAACAGCATTACGCTGCTTTTTGCCCTGGTCATGAACTCCCTCTCAGGCATGGAGGTTTTCGGCGGACGGACCGTGGGAGATGTAAGTGCCATGTTTGAAAATTCATTTACCCCGGCCGGCTATGTTTTTGCAATATGGGGGCTGATTTACCTGATGTTGATCGCCTT
>JBNJDH010000354.1:0-3887 GCA_051744695.1 Bacteroidota bacterium
ACATCCAGGAAGCTGATGATGCAACGCTCTGTATAAGGCTGAAGAAAACCGGCCATTTCCTTAAAACGTCTGATATGAAAGGAGACATCAATTTCCCGGGATAAAAAGACAGGGTCATAACGCCATACCACTCTGTGTTTTCCTATCCGGGAGGAAAGACGGGCAAAGGTGTTGAGTACCTCATCTTTTGGCGGAAGACCCGGCTCCAAATCCTGACCATAAGGGGTGACAGTAAAAAGAAAATAGTAAGGATAGTCATCAATGCGGTGCAATCCCGGCAAAAAAGGTGCAGGATCTTTGGTCCAGAATACAAGGCACCCAATTTGATCCGGAGACAGATCAACACGACTCACCTGTCTGGTATTCATGGGGTTTCGCACACAAACATAGCCGTCTTCAATGCGGCTATAAAACCAATCTCCCCAAAAAGCAGGAACATCCGTTCGCCGGCTTGCACTGATAATCATATTTTCCGAATTAAAAACAAATTCTTAGTAACCAACAACTCATCCCATGACTCAGAGGCATCGGATGAGTAAATAAATTTAAGAAAAAGGGGCAACCCCTTCATTCCGGAATCGCCCCCTTTCTCAAAGGATTACCTGAACAATATCCTTTTATTCAATAGAATCGCCCTGCTGCGTACGATCAATGAAGATATCACCCTGCTCCTGCCATGGCACAAGAGGCGATTCGTAATAGTTGATTCCAATGGCTTCCAGTCTTTCTTTCTGACGTCCCAGCCGTTTTTTATAATCGCTCCACAACCGTTGTTCAGAAGCGGTCCAACCCACCTCGGCATGTCCGGGTAAACGCGGGAACATCAAAAATTCAATTTCCTCAATATTGGTCACGGTTTCGGACCACAGGGGCGCTTCAATGCCCACGATGTCGACTTTTTCAATGCCATCAACCAATTTAACGGGATCCCAGTTGTAGGCGTCATCCACTTCGGTGAGTCCGGCCCAGTCGAGTCCCAGAACAGTGGTGGAGTCATACTTCATATCCAGGTAAGCATGCTTGGAAGGCGACATGAGTACTTTGGCTCCCTTCCGGTTTCCTTCAAGTGCATTGTCTTCTTTGGCCCAGAACTGGACAATATCCTGCTCATCCAGATCGGCATGGGCAATTTCATCCCAGCCAATGACTTTTTTTCCATGAGAACGCACTATTTCGCGAGCCCGGTCAATAAATTTGACATAATCGTCAGGCTCTGTCACATGAGATTCATCACCTCCAATATGGAAATACGGACCAGGCGTGATCTCTGAAATTTCACGCACCACATCGTCTACAAACTCATAAACCACTTCCTTATCTGTACATAAAGTGCTGAATCCCACCTCTGTTCCGGTATAAAGATCCGGGGCTTCACCGTCACAATTCAGTTCAGGATAGGAAGCCAAAGCCGCATTGGTGTGTCCGGGCATGTCAATCTCGGGCACCACCGAAATGTGACGATCGGCAGCATAAGAAACAATCTCCTTATAATCTTCCTTGGTATAGTAACCACCTTCTCCGCCGTCTACTTCAGTACTGCCTCCATGTTCGGTAAGATTTGGCCAGGATTCGATTTCTATTCGCCAGCCCTGATCATCAGAAAGGTGAAGATGCAGCATATTCATTTTATAGAGAGCCAGATAATCTATAACCTGTTTGACGGTTTCCACATCAAAAAAATGACGGGAGACATCAAGCATCGCACCACGATAATCATATTCGGGCCAGTCTCTTATTTTTCCTGTAGGCAGATACCACTCTTCTTTGCCGGCACCTTCTGCTTCAATTTCAGCCGGCAATAGCTGTCGCATAGTCTGCATACCAAAGAAAACACCTGCGGGTTTTGTAGAAGCAATTTTAACCAGCTTCTCAGAGATCTCTATCTCATAACTCTCTTTTCCTAAAGTGGTATCAACCTGGGCATTTGTTGTCAGGAATATCCCATTTTCTGGCTGAGATGAAGTTTCACGAATTTCAAATTCAAATCCGGTGGCAGGTCTGAGCAAACCGGCCAGGTATTCAGCATTTCCTTTCAATTCAGACTCCCCGGCATCCACATAGATGGTCACGTCATTGTCCAAAACGAAAGTTCCGTTGGTGGCAGCTATCGACACAGGCTTGGGGATGATGCTGTGATCGGTCATGTCGGTAGGCGGATACTGTTCTCCGCAGGAACTGAGAAGAAGTATCAATCCACTCATAAAAAAAGTAAGATTCAATCTCATAACGGTTGTTTTTATTTTAATAAAGCAAAAATATCATTTTTTCTTTATTTGTCATACATGTTCGAAGGTCTCAAACATAAACAAATTGTTTTTCTTTGCATAAAAATAGTACAATATGATTGTTTTTCCCAATGCCAAAATCAACATAGGCCTTCATGTCACAGAAAAAAGACCGGACGGTTTTCACAATATTGAAACCATCTTTTTCCCAGTACCTGATAAACCGGGCGAAAGCGATCGGTTTTGTGATGTACTGGAAGTGCTCCCTGCCCGAAAGAAAAAAAACGATTCGTTGCAAGTGACAGGCACATCGGAAAAAATCGACATTCAGGACAATCTTGTCATGAAGGCACTTCAATTGCTGCGGGAAAGATATTCGATTCCGCCCGTCAATATTCATTTACACAAAAAAATTCCTTCAGGGGCCGGATTGGGTGGTGGTTCCAGCGATGCTGCCTTTATGCTTAGATCTATCAATGATTTATTTAAGCTGAATATTTCAAGCGGAGATTTGGAAACAATGGCTTCACAGCTTGGGGCTGATTGCGCGTTCTTTATCCGTAATAACCCGACCCTGGCAAAAGGGAAAGGCAATGAGTTTTCACCTGTTTCCCTTGATCTTAAGGGCTATTGGCTGGCCATCGTGGTTCCGTCATTTCATATTGGCACCGCCGAAGCCTATCGAAACATCCATCCACGCATCCCGGAAAGGAACATTTTGGACACCATTCAACAAAAGCCCGAAAAATGGCCAACTCATCTTATAAATGACTTTGAAGCAAACGCCATTGCCATGAAGTGTCCCGAAATCAAATTAATCAAAGAAACGCTTTATGAAAAGGGGGCCGCTTATGCTTCCATGTCTGGGAGCGGATCAGCAGTCTATGGGATATTCCGGCAACAACCTGAAATGGCATGGCCCAATTCATACACATACTGGTGTGGGCCCGTTGAATAATATACACTGAAGGTGTCTGAAAAGTTTTCATCCGTATAAAATTAATTTATTAAGGTCGGATGGAACTCGCATGCAAGAACTTATACATGTTCTTTTGAGGCAATCATTGCCATGCTCGTTTCATTGTTATTATCCTAAAGCAGAGCAAAAATTTTTATAATGCTGAAGGTGAGATTCTTCACTTCGTTCAGAATGACATAAAAACACCAATTTTTGACTTTTTAGACAGCCTCAGTTAAAAAACAACTTCCTGTATGATGATTAAAGTTTATCGTAACGGGCTACTAAAGGCATACGGCGTCCTACCCCGAATGCTTTTTCTGAAACCCGTAATACAGGGGGCGTCTGATACCGCTTGTACTCATTAACATTAACCAGCCTGACTGCTTGTCGCACAGTATTTTCGGCAAAACCTTCTTCGATGATGCTTCTGGGAGAATGATTGAGTTCAATGTAACGGAACAAGACCTTGTCCAGTACATCATAATCAGGCAACGAATCGGTATCTTTCTGGTCGGGACGCAACTCGGCCGAAGGTGGTTTTACAATGGTGTTTTCGGGTATTACCTCTCCGTTTTGGTTCAGGAAACGGGCAAGTTTAAAAAAACACCACGCGGTCGTAGTCGGCTTCAAAGGTGTTGCGCTCCGCACTGTCAAACGGAGCGGGCACGGGGGCGGCTTCCCCCGGCTTTTCCATGCGCTGG
>JBNJDH010000355.1:0-3885 GCA_051744695.1 Bacteroidota bacterium
TCAGATACCATTCATCCTCCACGGGCATTCGCTTAAATTGATTCTCAAACAGAGAACCGTGGCGGTTATATTTCAGGTTAAAGTACCGGGCATAGGCGTTAAAAAGGTGACAGAGGTGGGCCGGGAAGCTGGGGGGTTTCTTGTTGTTGGCCTTCCCCCCGCTGACGTCCGGAAATCGCCTTCTCTCCCTCCTCTCCCGCAGATGTTCCGGAGTCTTGCAGGCCCGCACTGCTGATGTTCACCGTTTCCCACTTGGCGTAAGAGAGTGCTTCTTCGGGTGCGTGGGAGAATCCAGTCGCGTCAGCGCCAGGTTTGCGCGTTGGCGACCGACTGGCGTTCGCGGGAAAGTCAGCAAAGTTTGTATCTGGTCATTATTTTTTCACCGGACAATAATAAACCCCACTCAGAAAACATCTTCCATATTTTGCCCCACACAATTTGCCAATCCACATGAACTGATGTAAATTTATACATACATTATCCTTATCCCTGCCCCTTAGATTAAAGTTGAACTTAAAACGGAAGAATTATGGCATTTACCATAGCAAGTACAGCTTTTGAGGAAGGCGTCAAAATTCCGGAACTCTATACCTGCAAAGGAGAGGATATTTCTCCCCATCTCTGGTGGGAAGGAGAACCTAAAGAAACGGTTACTTTTGCCATGATCATGGAAGACCCGGATGCACCCGTCGGTACTTTTACCCACTGGATCATTTACAACATCCCAAAAGATACCCACGAACTGGAAAAAATCGTTCCCATCCAGAGACATCTGGACAACGGCGCCATTCAGGGCAAAAATGATTTCGGCAAAATCGGTTACGGCGGCCCCTGCCCGCCCAAAGGTGAGGACCACCGTTACTATTTCAAAATATTTGCATTGAAGAAAAAATTGCCGCCGGAGTCCATCGACAGCCGCGAGGACTTTTACAAAGCCATCGAAGGACATGTCCTCGACCAGGCGGAATATATGGGAAGGTTTAAGAGATAAAGGATAAATATAATTGATGCCTGGTTAAACGAACAAAGATTTTCGTATCCCCCTGACAGGTTTTTCATTTCTGTCAGGGTTTTTTTGTATTATCAGGCATCACAAGATTGAAACACTATTGGAGAATCTAATCAAACAGTGGCAGATTGCTCACTTTGCTCACTTTGCTCCCAAAGATCTTGATTACCAACAGGTAAAGTGATATTTCAAAGTTTTTTCAGCATCTCCTGTGCGTCATCGTACCCCTGTTTGATCAAACCTTCCACCTGATCGGTATCAATCATATTAAAAAGAGACATATCCGGAGTGATCAACAAATCAGCATCTTTTGTCTGATATCTCACAGCAGATTTCAACATGAAGTGGAAACTATTGACGATCACGTCGATAATATTCTCCGGCTTACCGAATGAATTTTTAGAGTTCAAATCTACACCAATCACATAATCGGCCCCCATCTGCTTCACCGTATCGATGGGCACATTTTCAACAATTCCGCCGTCCACCAGCAATCGGCCATCAATTTCCACGGGATTAAAAATCCCCGGAACACAAGTACTGGCCATCACGGCATCGGCCACCCGCCCTTGTTTCAAAACCACCTTTTCACCGGTGGAAATATCGGTAGCAAGAATAGCGAGGGGTATGTCCGATTCTTCAATGTTTTTATCACCAATATATTCCACGATCAGCTCCCCCATTTTTTCATTGGAAAGCAATCCTTTACCCGAGAAAGCTATGCCGGAGATATCCATCCATTTCAGTTTGGAGGCAATTTCCTGAATATCGACCGATTTTTTGCTGAAGGCATAAAAAGCAGCAGCAAAGGCGCCAATACTGGTCCCTGCAATGTGCGTAACAGTCACATTTTTTTCTTCCAGCACCTTGAGTACGCCAACATGAGCCGCTCCCAAAACGGCCCCACCTCCTAATGCCAAACCTGTTTTCATATACCAAATTTTATGTTTTACCATTGTATGGAAAATCGTTCTCTTACAACACCATCTGTAAAAAACTTATTCCATCCCGGGCCAAACAATGACAAGTTAATCAAAAAAAGGAAAGTTTCTGCTGTTTTTTCGACAGAATGTCAAAATCCTCTACTAAAAATCTCATTGCTCCTGTCAGGATTAAAATCTTTAACCGATCAGGAAGGAAATACATGGGATGTGACAGGAAAAGCCATCGATGGGCCGCGAAAAGGAGAAAAACTTGAACCCGTAAAACAAATTATGGGTTATTGGTTCGGGTTTGCGGCCTTTTATCCTGAAATTGAATTGTATTAAATTCAGGGTTTCACTTGTGTGAAGCCCTGAATAAAAATAACAATTTTTACCTGTACTTTTGCCTCTGAAAAATCTTACAATTTTTTCCGCAAATTGTGTAAAACTATAGAGCCATTATTCTGTTATATTTGCAACTGATATTTTGAGCCACATCCTATATGTTTAGAACAGTTACAAATATCATCATGTCCTGCCTGTTGTTGGTTTCAACAACGGGACTGGCTGTGTCTAAGCATTACTGCGGAGATGATCTGGTTGCTGTGGAAATTGCAGCAGAAGCTGACTCCTGCTGCGATGACGGTGCCTGCTGCCAAACGGAAACACAGCACCTTCATCTGGATGATGATTTTGTGGCTTCAAACCTTCCGGTTGATTTCCGCAATTTATTTTCTGTTGATTTTTTCCTGAATGCGAAAGAACAGGAAATTTTCTCAATCAGAAGCGACCATCATTCAAAACTACTTCTATATCCTGATATGCACATGCAGTCGCCCCGCAAAATGCAGGTGCGGCTGGCCATACATCAGGTTTATCGTTTATGATTCGCGGTCTGGCGGACTCCGATCCGCCGCATCTACATCTGGCGGATTCCAATCCGCCTGTTTGAGTTTTCACGGACTTCAATCCCCATTTTAATATTTATCAACCCCGGTTTCTGTCTGTTTTTTCAAAAACACAACAACAGAACGTGGTGCCAATTTGTTGGTTATTTATTAACCCGAAAAGTCTTAAATTAAAAAAAGGCGGAAGGGAATCCGCCACACCTTTTATGGCGCAACGGAGTCTGCCGAACCTATAAATCGCACATTCATGCTAAACAGAATCATTAAATTTTTCCTGGAAAATAAGCTGGTGACCATGCTGCTGCTTATATCACTAGTCACCTGGGGCATGGCCACTTCTCCCTTTGGGTGGAATCTTGGCGGCTTTCCAACCGATCCGGTTCCCGTGGATGCCATCCCGGATATTGGTGAAAACCAACAAATCGTTTTCACTGAATGGAACGGAAGGTCACCTCAGGACATTGAAGACCAGATCACTTACCCTCTCACCACTTATCTATTGGGCATACCGGGGGTGAAAAGCATTCGCAGTTCATCTGTCTTCGGTTTTTCCAGCATTTACATCATTTTTGAAGAGGACATCGAGTTCTACTGGTCGCGATCCCGCATTCTTGAAAAACTCAACTCCATCCCCTCAGGATTGTTACCGGAGGGAGTGCAGCCAACGCTAGGGCCTGATGCCACAGCTTTGGGACAGGTATATTGGTACACGCTCGAAGGGCGCGATCCGGAGGGCAA
Source organism: Bacteroidota bacterium (assembly GCA_051744695.1). Classification (GTDB taxonomy): domain Bacteria; phylum Bacteroidota; class Bacteroidia; order Bacteroidales; family Marinilabiliaceae; genus Marinilabilia. The sequence goes on from JBNJDH010000355.1 coordinate 3,579, forward strand.
CCCCACCGGCGGCTGGGACCTTCACGAAATCCGGACCGTTCAGGACTATTACGTGAAATATGGTTTGAATTCAGCCCAGGGCGTTTCGGAAGTAGCCTCCATCGGTGGTTTTGTCAAAGAATATCAAATTGATGTGGATCCCGATGCCCTCAAGGCTTACGACATTCCTCTCCATGATGTGATGAAAGCGGTGAAAAATTCCAACCGCGATGTGGGGGCCAAGACCGTGGAGATCAATCAGGCCGAGTACCTGGTGCGGGGAATCGGATATGTCAAAAACATCGAAGACCTCGAAAAAGCAGTGGTT
>JBNJDH010000356.1:0-3879 GCA_051744695.1 Bacteroidota bacterium
AAGATCGTTGACCGTGTAATAGGCGCCCAGGGTTTCATATCCCGGTTCCACATATTCCACCGATCCACCCACGCTTCCAATGGAAGAATTGTAAGTGAGAGATGTTTTCGCCGCGTGGTACCGGTAAGTGGCCCGGCCATTCGTCTGGGTGGCCCCGCTTTCACGCCGGTTCCGGCTCAGGCTACTGATGCCAAGATCGGTCACGATGGAAAGATGATCGGTCAGCCGGTAATTGAGATGACTGGTCAGCACGATGTTTTCTTTTGGCCTGATGCCAAGCGTGTCGATGTAATCAACCGGTTTTTGGGTATCATCAGCCCCATAGAACAGCGACATGCCCACTTCGCCCCGGTCGAAATTATAAGAACCCTGAAGCCCTGAGCCCGTGCGGCGATACGCCGGATCGTACCCTTTCACGGTATCGCCTTCCAGGGCTTTTTTCAAACGCCCGTGCATAGCTTTTAAACGAAACTTATCTCCCGGCTCTATTTCCACCCCTGCCCCGGCAAAACTATGGCCGCTCAGGCTATAAGGCGAAAAATTCATGGAAGCCCACCCAAGATGAAGGGTGGCCCACTTGTAAGAGGGACTTATGGAAAATTGGTTAAAAGGTTGGGTGTAAGTCCATCTTTCATTCGACCATGTAAATGAAAGGGGCACCGACATCCCGTAGATCGATGCATTCAAACGCCCGGTAGCCACCAATGACCAGGGCTTCCCTTCATGGTAAGCATTCTGCCGGTACACCTGATCGACGCTGATCCCTCCCGATGTTTTCAGGGCCCCATCTTCACCTATCCTGTCAAGTTGCTGCGCCTGTCCGTATGTTGTTCCAATCAATATCATCAGAATTATAAAAAAGGTTCGTATTCGCATTTTATTCGGTTTGGGCTGTTATCACTCCGTCGTTCTTTTATCTTACCAATACCTTTCGCATTAACCGGTCGCCCGTGCACTCGGCAAAAAGCACATACCGGCCGCTTCCACTCACGTTGAAACTTTCACGATAATCATCGAGTCCGGATAACTGTTTTTGCTCATATACCTGACCCGTTTCAATTCTGACAAGGTAAAGGTTGACCGTGGCCGTCTCTTTCATTTCCAGTTCCACAGAAAAAGCCCCTTCCGTGGGGTTCGGGGCCACAGTCATTGAATTGAAAAGTGATGAACCGCCCCCTTCGCCACTGTTCTCCGGGTTGTTTTGATCATCTTCGGGGGTCACCAAAATCTGCTTCCGACTCATTCCCATGCATCGGTCCAGCGAGGCATTTAAAGTGGCCGTATGCATTCCTTCGTCTTCAAAAACCACTTCACAGAAGTACTCCCCTTCATCAATGATCTCGTATTTCCCTGAAAAAGACCATCCCAGGACAGATGGTTTGGGTTTGGTCACATCTACCACCATGAGTGTATCACCTTTCGGAATAGCGCTGGCACTCAGAAATTGAGGGGAGAGATCCGACGAAATTCCGGACACCTGAAGGGAGTCAAAAGCCAGACAACCGTCTTCATCACTGACTTCCACCGCATAATCACCCGGGGCATCCACTTCAAGGAGACTGTCTCCTTCCACTTTTTCACCATCCCGCGACCATTTGTAGGCATGAAAACGACCAGGAGTCACATAGGCCGCAGCCTCACTGCACAGGTCAAGATCAGAACCTAAATCGGGCTGTAGCGATCGTTGATAATTTAGCTCGTAACGGTCAGAGAGTGTACAACCTTTTGCATCGGTTACATCCAAAATATACTTCCCTTTATCCAATCCCTGGAGGGAAGATTGCTCCGGTCCGTGCTGCCAACGATAGGAATAGCTCCCGTTCCCCCCGGAGGCAGAAACCTGTATACGCCCGTCATGCACGCCATGGCAAAGAGGGTGCCGCAGCGAAGTTGTCAGAGAAAGTGGATCGGGTTCATCTATGGTAAAATCGCGTTCCTCTATACATCCGTAAGGATTGTCGACCTTAACACGGTAGTTGCCGCCGGGAATGTTTTCCCAGACATTTTCTTCTGAATCGTCGGGCCAGGAAATGCTATAATCATCGCCATTGGATGCAATGGAAATTTCAGCCCGGCCATCCCCCTCGTTGGCACAGGATACGGCAGTGGTTTCTATATCCCGGATTTCGAGCGTGCTGACATCCAGCGAGAGGGTGTCAAACCCAAGGCATTGGTCCTCATCCCTGACGCGAAGGGAATATTGGCCGGGAGTATCGGTTTCAAGTCTCCGGGAAGAGCCCACATCATCATCACCGTCAATGTTCCACTGGTAGTTCTCATAATCCCCGCCATCCAGGGTTAGCACATCGTAATGGCAAATGGTGGTATCACGTCCTATATCGGGTTGAAGCACCCTTTGCCAGTCCATATCCAAGCCAAACTGTGCCCGGCAATCCCGGGAATCGATCAGGGTAAACGTATAAGCGCCGGGCTCCACTGCTTCCCTTACAGTGCCCGAAGCTCCATCACTCCACCGGTATTCATACCCGGGGGTGCCTCCTTTGCCTTCAAGTTCTATTTTTCCTTTTTCTCCGCCCAGGCAAAGCGGTTGTTTCAAGCTAAGCGTGTCATAACCGAGGGGTTCGGGCGTTGCAACCGTGAAATCCCTGTATACAAGGCATCCTTTGGAATCGCTAACCTCTAACCAATGCTGTCCGGCAGGAATTTCACCAGCCTCTTCCTGATCGAAAAATCCCACTTTCTCAGACCATGAATAACTATAAGCAGGATTCCCCTTACTCACGAAGGCCTTCGCACTTCCATTTCTGTCACCTGCGCATACCACCCCGGTGGTTTTAATGGAATCAATGGTAAGATCGGCAATGTCACTGACCCGATAGTCAAAAGACCTCTGGCAATCATGATCATCGGTGACAACAGCCTGATACCTGCCGGCATACAGCTCATCAATGTTGCTGCGGTTTTCATCCTCCATCAGCATCTGCTCATGTTGACCCTCACCATTTGAATCAAACTTGAACCACTGATACGAAAAATCACCTACGCCACCTTCATATTCAGCCTCGATGGCTCCTTCATCGTTTCCGCATCTTGATTTCACAATCGATGAATCCATAAGAATGATCTCATCAGGCTGGTGGATTTCAACCGAGTTCATAACCAGCGAACAACCCAGGGTGTCCTTCACATGTGCAGAATAGGAGCCTTTTGTCAACCCATTGATAGTGGTTCCTTTCTGCCACTCTTCTCCATCGGGGGAAACAAAGTAAGACAAGTTGCCTCCCGAAATTTCGAGGTTAATGGCCCCGTCATTGCCATTGTAGCAGTTGACATCATCGGTGGAAGAGACAGTTGCCTGCAAAGGATCGGGTTGAGTAACCTCAATGGAGTCGGAATAAACAATGCCGGCGCTGTCTTTGACAGAAATGGCGTATTTGTCTTTCTCCAGACCTTCAAAAACGCGGGATGAAACAAATTCCCCGTCTCCCAAACGAAGGCGGTAGTCTCCCCATCCGCCATCGGGATCGATCCGAAGACGACCGTCCTCTTTTCCAAAACAGCTAACAGCCCGGTTTTCGGCAACATTAAAGCCCAGGGCTTTCTCTGGTTCCCGCATATCAATGTGACGAGCCATCCATTCATCTTCCTCGTAGACGCAGCCCGCTGTGTCACGTACCATCAGGGTATATTCTCCGCCGGCAAGCGAATCCAGTTCAATATTGCCACGGGTGTTGCCCTCTTCAAACGGATCATCATCATCCTCGTAAGACCAGATGTAGTTGAACACCCCGTTTCCATGCTTCACAGAAGCCGAAATGGCGCCGGTACGATCCCCTTTGGCTCTTATGTAATTGTTGTCAATCGAGATAACAGCCGTATCGGGCTCCTGAACAGAAAAAGGTTTGGACGCGACACATC
>JBNJDH010000357.1:0-3816 GCA_051744695.1 Bacteroidota bacterium
AGGTTTTAACAATACGTTGTTAGAATCTCGAATCGGGGATGTGGTCCGGGCCAACGCCAATTTTTCCGGATCAACATCCCTTTTTTTTATTGCTTCATAAGCCAAATATTTTTGTGATACAATTTTATCATTTCACTATCCTATTATCTACCGTTATTCACTAACTCTGATCTTTTTCCCCTTCATCCCATTTCCACAACCACATCATGGGTTTGGCCATCAAACAATGTGATCATATTCCCTTCAATTTCCTTTCCGTCGACAGTTATCCGTTTTACCCCCTTACAAACCTGTCCGGGATTTTTAACCTGAATTTGAAAAGTGGTGCCCCGCAAAGTTCTCTTTACTGAAAATCCTTTCCATGAAGCAGGAATACAAGGGTCTACCACCAACCCCTGATAGTCGGGCCGAATTCCCAGAATGTAACGGGTTATGGCGAAATAGTTCCATGCAGCCGTTCCTGTGAGCCAGCTATTCTTTGCTTCGCCCGGCTTCCCCGCATCTTTACCGGCAATCATTTGGGCATAGACATAAGGCTCGGTCCGATGCAGGGTAGAAATATCCTCCAGATAAGCGGGGCATATTTTCCTGAAATATTCCCATGCCTGTTCTCCACGTCCCAACTCGGTTTCCCCGATCATAACCCAGGGGTTATTGTGACAAAAAATTCCCGCATTCTCTTTATACCCGGGGGGATAAGTTGAAATCTCCCCATATTCTGGATAATATCTGGTAAAGGCGGGATTATTCAAAACCAGGCCGTACTCACAATCCAGGCGTTCTTTCACTGAATCAAGGGCTTTATTCACCATGCCTTCTTCTTTTCCGATGCCGGCCATAGCACACCAGCCCTGCGATTCAATAAAAATCTGTCCTTCTTCATTTTCCTGACTTCCCACCTTATTGCCAAAATAATCATAGGCCCGCAGAAACCATTCACCATCCCAACCATATTTTTTCACAGCTTTTTCCATTTGCTCCACATGCCGAAGGGCCTGATCGGCCTCATACTCCCTTCCGGTTTGGTAGCATAAGGCTGCAAACTCGCGTCCGTAAACCACGAACAAACCGGCGATCATGAGAGATTCGGCCTGCCCTCCGCTTCGATTTTCCGTGGTCTGAAACGATTCATCGGGATTTGAAGAAAAACAATTCAGATTCAGACAATCGTTCCAATCGGCTCGACCAATAAGCGGCAATCCATGAGGACCAAGATTACTGACCACATGATAGAATGAACGCCTCAGATGTTCAAAATGGGGTTGAACGGCATCCGGGTCATTATCAAAAGGCACAAGCTCATCCAGGATGCTGTAATCACCTGTTTCTTTAATGTATTCAGCGGTTGACAGAATGAGCCACAAGGGGTCATCATTAAAGTTTCCGCCAATGGCATTGTTGCCCTTTTTGGTCAGCGGTTGATACTGATGATAAGCCCCGCCGTCTTCAAATTGGGTGGAAGCAATATCTATGATCCTTTCCCGGGCTTTTTCAGGAATCTGATGCACAAATCCGATAAGGTCCTGATTGGAATCACGGAAACCCATTCCACGGCCGATTCCTACTTCAAAATAAGAAGCCGAACGCGACATATTAAATGTCACCATGCACTGGTACTGGTTCCAGATGTTGACCATCCGGTTGAGCTTTTCATCTCCACTGTCCAAAACGTAAGAGTCGAGAAGTCCATCCCAGTATTCTTTCAGTTCATTAAATGCGGCTTCAACCTTTTTGGATGTGTCAAGCCGGGCAATGGCATCATGGGCAGGTTTCTTATTGATCACATTTTTGGCTTCCCACTTATCATCATCCCTGTTTTCCACGTATCCAAGGAGGAAAACAAGTTCAAGCGATTCGCCAGAACCCAGTTCAATCTCCAGGTAATGAGATGCCACCGGCGACCAACCCTTTGCATGAGAATTGCGCGGATTGCCTTCCACGACAGCGTCGGGTTCCGACAATTCGTTGTAAAGGCCGACAAAGCTTTCCCGGTCTGTATCGTATCCCTGAACAGGGGCATTCACATGATAAAAGGCATAATGATTCCTTCTTTCTCTGTACTCAGTTTTGTGATATAACGTGGAACCGTCAATTTCGACCTCGCCGGTATTCAGATTTCGTTGCAGGTTGTTTTGGTCATCTTCGGCATTCCAAAGACACCATTCTATAAAGGATGAAAGCTTAAACTTTTTCTTTGTTCCGGACTCATTGGTCAGAGTCATCTTCTGAACCTCACACCATTCATGCAAAGGCACAAAAAAAAGCACCTCAGCTGCAAGACCGTTTTTGACGCCCCTGATTTTTGTGTAGCTCAGGCCATGTCGGCATTCGTATTGATCGAGAGGTGTCTTGACAGGTTTCCATCCCGGCGACCAGATTGTTCCCCCGTCATTGATATAAAAATACCTCCCCCCATTATCCATTGGCACATTGTTATACCTATACCGTGTCAACCTTCTGAATTTGGCATCACGATAGAAGGAATACCCGCCTGAAGTATTGGATATCAAGGAAAAAAAATCCTCATTTCCCAGGTAATTAATCCACGGCCAAGGGGTTTGGGGTGTGGTGATCACATACTCTTTCTGTTCATCATCAAAATAACCGTACTTCTCCATTTTTTAGTAGTGTGTTAATGGCCAATATTTCCTCAGGTATGGTTCGTCACTCTCTTTCCTAACCATGCCAGCTTCATTTTATCTATATTTATCAGTTAAACATTAAAATCAAACACCTCTTTTCGGGTTTTCTCATAAACTTCACGGCTAAACATATAAAGCCGGGCCGGTTTGTGAGCCACACCTTTTTGTTTCTCGTCAAGCGGAATAAGATATTTCATCCGCGCAATTTTTTTCCGGAAGTTTCGTTTATCAAGTTCTACACCTAACACCACCTCATACAACTTCTGAAGCTGTGAAAGTGTGAACTTCTCAGGCAACAATTCAAAGCCAATAGGCTCATAAAGGAGCTCCCGCTGAAGGGCTTTCAGAGCAGATTGAAGAATATGGTAATGATCAAAAGCAAGCTCGGTCACTTCAGAAACAGGATGCCATTTAACATTACGACCTTTCCATTTCAGTGTAACTTCATCGGTAGAAAGAAGAGAATAATACCCGACAGAAATGATCCGGCTGTCGGGATCCCGGCCATTGGCTTTGAGCCATTTCTGATCATTAGGCCGCTTAAGCCGATCAATATCACAAAACGCTCCGAATTGCTTCAAATAAATATTTTCCAGACCTGTCAAATCGAAAAGAATCCGTGAAGCAGCATCTTCAAGGCTTTCATGTTCAAAAATGTGATTGCCGGTTAGTGTCAAATCACCAACAAGCTCCTCACCGGTATTTTCATCCTTCAGTACGCGATCTACCAAAAGGACATTCAGTTTTTCAAAATCGAACCCGAAGATGACACAATCCACAGAAATAGTGTTGTTTATAATTCCTTTTGTCATTTTAATTTATTAAAATTGCCCAATCATTTCACAATAGCTCCTAAAACGAATAAACACAAGAAGTGTAATAACCACACTTTCCAGATATTTTGCTAAAGTAATAATACATCATAAAATTTCAAAGAAACAATAAACATTCTTTTAGAAAAAGAATATTTATTTTATTTGAAACACTTTAAAAGATTGGCAACCGGGATTTCAATAAGCATCTTCATTTTTTTTTTAACACTGGTGTCCGGTAAAACAAATAGAGATTGCTTCACTTCGTTACCAATGACGGGGATGCAGTGGGATTATAGGATGGGATGGGGTCGGTTTTAGACCTTACAGAACTTATCATGACTTTCGAAGAACATTTTGGC
>JBNJDH010000358.1:0-3798 GCA_051744695.1 Bacteroidota bacterium
TCCTTCAAGTGAGATCTATGACGGTCTTTCCGCCGTTTATGACTACGGACAAAACGGCGCAGAGCTGAAAAACAACATCAAAAAATACTGGTGGGATTCGATGACCCTGCTGCATGAAAATGTGGTGGGCCTCGATTCGGCCATTTTTATGCATCCAACTACCTGGAAAGCATCCGGGCACCTGGAAGCGTTTAACGACCCTTTAATCGACAATAAGGACAGCAAAAAGCGTTACCGGGCCGATGTGCTCATCGAAGAATTGATGGCCAAATTTGAGGCTAAAATCGACAAAGAGATTGAAAAGGCCCGCAAGAAATTCGGGGACGATTTTGACGAGGCCAAATTCCGGGAAACCAATCCGCGTGTGCAAGCCAATCAGGCTAAGATTGACGAGGTGCATCAACGCTTTGTGAAGGCGCTAAATGACAATGACCTGGACGAGCTTCGTCAGATCATCATTGATTATGAAATTGCCTGTCCGTTGTCGGGAACCAAAAACTGGACAGAGGTTCGTCAGTTTAACCTCATGTTTTCCACCGAAATGGGCTCTACTTCCGACGGGGCATCCAAAATTTACCTGCGTCCCGAAACCGCCCAGGGCATTTTTGTCAATTACCTGAATGTACAGAAAACCGGAAGAATGAAACTTCCTTTCGGGATTGCGCAAATCGGAAAGGCTTTCCGGAACGAGATCGTGGCCCGTCAGTTCATCTTCCGTATGCGGGAGTTTGAACAAATGGAGATGCAGTTCTTTGTGCGTCCCGGCGAAGAGCTGAAATGGTTCGAGTACTGGAAAAGCATCCGGATGCAATGGCACCGGGCTTTGGGCATGGGCGACGAGAAGTACCGTTTTCACGATCACGATAAACTGGCACATTATGCCAATGCGGCCACAGATGTTGAGTTTGAAATGCCTTTCGGCTTTAAGGAAGTGGAGGGCATCCATTCCCGCACCGATTTCGATCTTTCCAGGCATCAGGAATTTTCAGGGAAGAAAATTCAGTATTACGATGCCGAACATGACGAAAGTTATGTGCCTTACGTGATTGAAACATCCATCGGCCTCGACCGGATGTTCCTCAGCATTCTGGCTGGGGCTTATACCGAGGAGGAAGTGCCCGGGAAAGAGGGAAAACCCTCTGAATCCAGGGTGGTGTTGAAACTGCCACCTGTTCTGGCGCCTGTTAAGCTGGCCGTGTTGCCGTTGGTCCGCAAAGATGGGCTCCCCGAAAAAGCCCTTGAGATCGTGGATCAGTTTAAGTTCGACTTCAACTGCCGATACGAGGAGAAAGACTCCATCGGGAAACGATATCGCCGTCAGGATGCCATTGGCACGCCCTTTTGCATCACGGTTGATCATCAAACCATGGAGGATGATACCGTCACCATCCGCTACCGTGATAGCATGGAGCAGGAACGGCTCAAAATCTCCGATCTATACGGGATCATCACCCAAAAGATCAGCATGAAAGATCTTTTAAAAACTTTAGATCAGACCGCACGGCAAATTCCTGAAAAAAGCCAGTAACTTTACAGGGACATAAAATCGTCCGCTTATGAGAAAAGCTGATACTTCACGACGGAAAAAAGTAGATTTCCTCGTTATCGGGTCCGGTATTGCGGGCTTGAGTTTTGCCCTTAAAGTGGCTAAAAAGGGAAAAGTTTGCGTAATCAGTAAGGGCCGCCTTGAAGAGGCCAACACCTCCTATGCACAGGGAGGCATTTCATCGGTTACGTATGCCCCCGACAATTTCGAAAAACACATTGAAGACACGCTGACGGCAGGCGCAGGACTTTGCGACAAAGAGGTTGTGCGCCATGTAGTGGAAAAAGCGCCGGCACAAATCGAAGAATTGCTGAACTGGGGTGTCTCTTTTGACAAAGACCCCGAAGGTCGATTTGACCTGCATCGGGAAGGGGGCCATTCCGAACACCGGATTTTGCATCATAAAGACCAGACCGGGTATGAAATCGAGCAAAGCCTGATCAATGCGGTCAAAAAACATCCCAATATTGAGGTTCTTGAAAATCATTTTGCCGTTGAGATCATCACCCAGCACCATTTGGGTGAACTTGTTCATCGCTGGAGGCGCGACATTGAATGTTATGGCGCTTATGTATTGAACCGCCGCACCAATAGTGTGGAAACCATCCTTTCGAAAGTGACCATGATGGCCACCGGCGGTGTGGGAAGTGTTTACCAGACCACCACCAATCCGATTATTGCCACCGGTGACGGCATTGCCATGGTTTACCGGGCCAAGGGGATTGTGGAAAATATGGAATTCATCCAGTTTCACCCCACATCGCTTTACAATCCCAAGGAACGTCCCTCGTTCCTCATTACTGAAGCCATGCGTGGATTTGGCGGGATTTTGAAACGGCGCGACGGCCGGAAATTTATGCACAAGTATGATGAACGGGAAAGTCTGGCCCCCCGTGATGTTGTAGCCCGCGCCATCGACAATGAGATGAAAAGCACGGGTGACGACTATGTGTATCTGGATGTGACTCATAAACCGGCCGAAGAGATCAAAGATCATTTCCCGGCCATCTATGAGAAATGTTATTCCCTGGGAATCGACATCACCAAAGATTATATTCCCGTGGTTCCGGCTGCGCATTATGCCTGTGGCGGGATCAAAGTCAATATGGAAGGGCGTACATCCATTGATCGTCTGTATGCTGCCGGCGAATGCAGTTGTACAGGTTTGCATGGTGCCAATCGTTTGGCATCCAATTCTCTTATTGAAGCGATTGTTTATGCCGATGCTGCTGCAGCTCATGCCACCCAAAATTTTAATTCGTATTCGTTTTGCCGGGACATCCCGGAGTGGAATGATGAGGGCACATCACATCCCGAAGAAATGGTCCTGATCACCCAGAGTCAGAAGGAGATTGAGCAAATCATGAGCTATTATGTCGGAATTGTTCGGTCCAATCTTCGCCTAAAAAGAGCGCTCGACCGCCTGGAGATCATATATCATGAAACCGAAAATCTTTATCAGAGGTCTACCGTTTCACAGCGTTTGTGCGAGCTTAGAAACACCATTCAGGTGGGGTACCTGATCATTAAAATGGCCCGCCAGCGAAAGGAGAGCCGTGGGTTGCATTACAACAGCGATTATCCTGATATGATCCACTTAGGACAGTGAATTTTGTGGATGGTCACCATCAGAATGTCCTTCTGAGATGGTTTTGGAGTGGGCCCCGCTATCCTTTACTCAGAATCTTCTTTATGGAATTTCTTTATCCTGGTTACCAAATCTGTTCCCCGCATAGAAATTGGGTTTTCTTTCACAATTTGTTTAAGTAGAGTTTTGTAAAAAACTGTAATTCCGGGGTTTTCTTTGTTGTTTAATCGACAATTGTGCCAGAGGAGAGAGAAGATTCCGCCAAATTTTTTTGCCTCTTCAATATATTTAAAAACAAGAATCTGAAGTTGGTTATTTGAAAAATTTCTATAATCTAAAACTGACATATCCATCATTATCAGAGGAATCTCCCATAGTGGTATCATTTCATCCCGGTCGTGGTCATAGGGTAGGAAAGGATAACAATATCCGTTTCTGTATCCGTCATGGTCGGCAAAACCCAATGTGGTGTCGTACAAAAATCCTTCTGATGCCTGTATGGAGCTGGTTTCGGGAAGGCGATACCGGAGGTAATGCTGCCGGATGCCTTTTGGATGGAAGCCCAGATGACGCTTCCACAGGGATACCTGCCGGTGAAGTCTTTGGGGATCATCGTATGAATAAAATGAAGCATGAAGTCCTGCTTCAAAATAATTTTCTTTAA
>JBNJDH010000359.1:0-3796 GCA_051744695.1 Bacteroidota bacterium
TTTTGAAGTAGAAAAAAACAAGAACAAACCTTTTGTTGTAGAAACCCCCCACTATGATGTAATGGTAAAAGGCACATCATTCAATATAATGGCCTACGAGGATATCAACAAAACGGAAACATCCCTCGTTACCGGAGAAGTGACCATTCGAAACATCAAAAACGGAAAGCACAAAAAAGACATAACGCTAAAAGCAGGAGAAAAAATGATTTTCAACAAAGAAGATCACTCTCTAAATATTGAAAATGCCAATGTAGAAAGAGAGATGGCCTGGAAAAACAATCTGTTCATGTTTTCGGAAACCAAATTTGAAGAACTCTGCAAACGACTTGAGAGATGGTATGATGTAGATGTAACCGTTGCCGACGAAGACCTCAAAGAGATTCGTTATACCGGAAAATTCCGCAATGAAGAAACCATCTGGCAAGTCTTGGATATTATCAAAATCACAACCCCTATAGAATATGAACTTGAAGACAGGAAAGTAACCATCTACAAAGATTAAATGCCTATGTAACACCGCTCAGCAAAAAAAAGAAGGCGAGGCATGCCCCACATACCCCGCCTAAATCAAAAATTAAAACTTAAAACATTACAAAGCTATGAAAAAAATTCACTTTTTAACAGGGTATCATCTGTCAAAATATACCCCTAAATGGTTAAAGGTTATGAAGTTATTAACTGTACTCATGATTCTAACCTGTTGGCAAATTTCGGCCGGCAATACTTATTCTCAAATCAAGAAACTCAATATTGAGCTCGAAAACTCTTCCCTCACAGAGGTTTTTGAAGTCATTGAGCAACAATCTGATTTCACCATATTCTACAAATCGGATGATATTGCCAATCAAACATCCATCAGTGTTGATGCCAAAGATGAACAAGTAACACACATCCTGGACAAGGCTCTGACCCAAACAGACTTGACCTATACCATCCAGGACAAAGTAATCGTCATCCTCACCAAAGAGCGCCTTCGGCAACAACAGCAAACCCGGACCATCCGGGGCATTGTAGCAGACGAAAACAACGAGCCACTGCCCGGTGTCAATGTGGTCATCAAGGGAACCACGACAGGAACAGTAACTGATGACAAAGGTCAGTATGAGCTTTCCGGAGTCACTTCAGAAGATGTTCTGGAGTTTACATTCATTGGAATGGAAAGACAGGAGGTGGAAGTTGGTGACCAGGAAACCATCAACGTCACCATGCAGGAAGGTGCTATCGGACTTGACGAAGTGGTTGCCGTTGCTTATGGAACCCAGAAAAGATCAAATGTAACCGGAGCCGTTTCATCAGTCTCCAGCGAAGAACTAGCCGACGCATCATCGCCGTCTGTAAGCAGTCTTCTTCAGGGGAAAGCAGCAGGCGCTTATGTAATGAATTCATCCGGCCGACCAGGGTCGGAAGGGACCATACGCATCCGGGGAAAAGGCTCCCTCTCATCCACTCAGGACCCTCTTTGGGTTGTCGATGGAGTGGTAGCCGGTACTGGAGCCCAACTGAGCCCTTCCGAAATCGAAGACATCTCTATCCTGAAGGATGCCTCTGCAACAGCTCTTTATGGCTCCAGAGCAGCAAATGGTGTCATCCTGGTCACCACAAAAAAAGGAGAAGCAGGAATGAACAAATTTACTGCTTCTGTTACAAGAGGGGTTTCTTGGCTCAATACCGGGAATTTTGATTTGATGAATTCCCAACAACTCTTTGACTATCACAAAACATTTCAAAATCCCGACAACTTGCCAACATGGTGGGATCCGGAACGTTTCCGCAACACCGACACCGACTGGTTTGACATTGCCACGCAAAGAGGCATCACCGAGAAATATAATGTTTCATATATGGGGGGAAGTGATAAGATTCAGGCCGCTGTCATTGGAAACTATTACAATGAAACAGGGACAGTAAAAGGTTATGAATATGAACGTTTCACGACCCGTGCTAATGTGGACTACAACCTAAACGAGAAACTAAACCTGTCAACCAAAATATCAGGTAGTTACCGAACTGACGATGACCAACAACACAATCTTTATCAGGCCAATCTGAATCTGCCTTGGGACGATCCATACAATGAGGACGGCTCATTGAAAACGGGTAAAGAAGATGACTGGATCGGCCGGGACAAAAGCAATTACTTGTATGATCTACAATGGAACTGGTCGAAGAGCAAGCAACTGGGTGTGCAGGGCACTTTCAAGGTAGAATATGAAATCGCCCCCTGGCTGACATTCACATCCAACAACAACATCGGCTATCGTTATCAAATCAACGAGACCTATACCGATATGCGCTCAATAGCAGGAAACGATGACAATGGACGACTTCACAATGCCACATCCCTGACAACAACGCGCTATACAAACCACATGCTGAGGTTTTCCAAAAACTTCGGCGGGCTACACGACGTTTCTGCCTTCGCAGGTTACGAGTTCAGCGACTATAGCTATGAAGGGTTTAATGGCACAGGCAAGGGGCTTCCAATTGGATTTGAAGTATTAGATGTAACCGCAGAGGCAAAATCCGTCAACGGAAGCAAAAGTGAACATGCAATGCAATCGGCCCTCTTCAACGCCAACTACGTTTATGATGAAAGGTATATGGGGCAATTTTCATTCAGGACTGACGGGTCTTCACGCTTCAGCCCTTCCAGAAGATATGCCAACTTCTTTACATTTGGCGCCGGCTGGAACATGCACAATGAAGACTTTATGGCCGGAATTGACTGGATCAACAACCTGAAGCTGAGAGCCAGTTACGGTTCTGTCGGAAATACGCCAGGTGCAAGCTACGGTTACCTCGACATGTACCGTTACACCAGACAATATGCTGGTATTCCGGCAGCTTTCCCCGAACAAATGAAAAATGAAGAAATGACCTGGGAAAAAGCTTACTCTTCAAACTTTGCCATTGATGGTCATTTTTTCAACCGTTTGGGATTAAACCTTGAAATCTACAACAAAAACACCTCCGAGTTGCTCCATCAACTGGCTTTATCTCCATTAACCGGATTTGACTATCAATGGATTAATGTGGGAGCCATTCAAAACAAAGGTTTTGAAATCACGTTGAGTCCCGATATCGTCAAAACTGACGACTGGACCTGGAATATGGATATCAATACAGGCATTAACAGGAATGAAATTACTGAGCTTTATGAAGGAAAACCCGTCATAACGGGTAACCGCAGATATACCGAAGGGCATGACATGGACACCTGGTATCTCAGAAAATGGGCCGGCGTAGATGAAGAAAATGGTCGCCCCCTCTGGGAAAAAGAGATCGAAGATGAAAACGGGAATGTAACGGACGTAGAACTGACATCAGATTACAATGAAGCCACCCGCCAAATGATCGGGGCATCTTCGCCTGACATTTTTGGGGGCATGGTCAATCATGTCAGCTGGCGGAACCTTTCTCTTACTGCAAACTTCAGTTTTGTTCAGGGCATTGACGTGTACCATTCAGCTCGTCAGCTGTTCGATTCAGACGGCGCCTATCCCACTTACAACCAAATGGTATTGGCCGACGACTGGTCGCGTTGGGAAGAGCCCGGTGATGACGCTACCCATCCCAGACCTGTGAACGGGGGGAATAACAATTCCAACGAAGCTTCATCAAGATACCTGGAAGATGGAAGTTTCCTGAGATTGAGAAATCTTTCAATGTCATACAATTTACCTGAAAGCATCCTTTCAAGGCTGAATCTGAAATCGGCACAACTTTCGGTAAAGGGTGAGAACATCTGGACCCTTACCGATTTCTCAGGTTATGATCCGGAAGTAAGCGAAGG
>JBNJDH010000360.1:0-3791 GCA_051744695.1 Bacteroidota bacterium
ACTACACGGGGTGAAGCCGGCTTCTCCCGCAAATTGCAACTAAATAACTTTTTCAGCAGCTCCTCTGTTAAATCAATAAGAATATTTGAAGGATTTTCAGCGGTTTTTTATTTATTAATATGTCAGAAGTATTATATCTTTGAAATGTCGTTTTAAAAGCCAACAGATCAATTGATGGAATTCCGGCCGTTTGGAGTAGCAATTGTCATTCAAACAATGACCGGATCATCAGCTGAATTGCAGTTATTCAGAAAAAGTTTATAATATCATGAGTGCTCAGAAGAACATCGATAACCCTGCTTTTCGAAAAGCTCTGAAAAAGATTTTGCCTTCTTCCCGGGTTTTTACAAGTCCTTTTCATACCCTTGCCAAAGGGACGGATGCCGGATTTTACAGGTTAATTCCCCGGCTCGTCATCAAAGTTGAGCGTGAGGACGAAATGGTTCAGGCCATCTCCTTATGTTTCCGTTATGGTGTTCCCTTTACTTTTAAAGCCGGGGGGACAAGTCTCAGTGGCCAGACTGTTACAGAGGCTTTACTGATTGAAACGGGAAGTGTCTTTAACGATTATCACATATCTTCGGATGGAAGGTTTGCCACTTTTCAATGTGGCATTCCCGGGGGGCTTGCCAATTCGAGGTTGGCCCCTTTTGGCAGGAAACTCGGTCCCAGCCCGGCATCGGTCAATTCTGCCCGCATCGGGGGCATTGTTTCCAACAACGCCAGCGGATCCAGCTATGGCATTCGTTACAACAGTTACAATACCATCCGGGGTATGCGCCTGGTGATGTACGACGGAAACCTTCTGGATACCCGGGATTCAACATCGAAAGAGCACTTTGCCGCCGATCATCCCCATATGATGAAACAACTTGCCGGACTGGCTGATCGGGTGAAAGCCTCTTCTTCCATGCATAATAAAATCACTCATAAATTTGAGCTGAAAAACACCTGTGGCTATGGGGTCAATGCCCTTGTGGATTATGAGGATGCTTTTGATGTGCTTGAGCATCTTATGGTTGGTTCGGAAGGCACCCTGGGTTTTATCTCGGAAGTGACTTTTGAGACCGTTCCTGAACTACCTCTGAAAGCTACCGCGATGGTTTATTTCCCCAATATCAGGAAAGCATGTGAGGCCGTTGTTCCGTTGCGTTCCTGCCATGTAAGTGCGGCTGAATTAATGGACCGGAATGCATTGCGGTCCGTTCAGGACCAAAAAGGCATGCCTGCCGTACTTCAGGAGTTGGATGATGATGCGGTGGCCTTGCTGATTGATACCTCTGCAGCGGACGAAGAGAATCTTCGGGCCGGGATGCATGAAATTGAAGAGAAACTGTCGCCATTTTCAACTCTTTATCCCGTGAAATTCACCCGCGATCCGATCGAATATGACCGGTTGTGGCGCGTACGAAAAGGCTTGTTCACCTCCGCTGCTGCCGCTCGTCCGGCCGGAACGGCCTGCATTATTGAAGACCTGGCCTTTCGCGCCGACGTGCTGGGCGATGCTTTGGAAGATTTGAGACAACTCATCGAAAAATACGGGTATGAAGGATCGGTCATTTGGGGACACCTGCTCGACGGCAACATCCATTTTGTCATTATGCCTGACTTCAATGGACAAGAGGGCATTCGCCATTATCAGAAATTTATGGATGAGTTGGTGGAGCTGGTTGTCGGTCAATACGATGGCAGTTTGAAGGCCGAACACGGCACCGGACGCAATATGGCTCCATTTGTGCGTAGGGAATGGGGTGATGAAATTTATGAAGTCATGCGTGAGGTCAAAAACATATTTGATCCTTATGGCCTCATCAATCCCGGCGTGTTGATCAATGACGATCCGGCGGTGCACCTGAAAAACATTAAGCCCCTGCCGCCAGCTCATGAGATGATCGACACCTGTATTGAATGCGGGTTTTGCGAGCTCAATTGTCCCTCGAAGGATGTGACCCTCACACCCCGCCAGCGGATTGTATTGTATCGCGAGATGCAGCGCCTTTCCTTATTAAAAGATGGTCATCGTGAATTGATGCGGTTAAAAAAGGCCTTTGATTATCAAGGGGAAGCGACCTGTGCCACCGATGGCTTGTGTGAACTTGCCTGCCCCGTGGGGATCAATACCGGTAAACTGGTCAAGGAGCTTCGGTTTCACACCCATTCGGCCACAGCCAATAAAATGGCCTGGTGGATGGCTTCTCATATGGGAATTGTCACTTCAGGTGGCCGACAAATGCTTTCAGCTGTCAGGGGATTTCAGAAAGGACTGGGAAACCGGGTTATGAGAGCATTGTCGACTGGTTTGTTTAGAGCCACACGGCGCGTAATACCTCTCTGGAATGCCTATATGCCGGGCGGGGCTCCCAAGATCACAAACCGCGAAAACCAACCACCTCTCAATTCTGGTGATGCCGTGGTTTATTTCCCTACCTGCATCAACCGGACCATGGGGCGGTCCGCCGATTACGGAAAGGAGATGGCCGTGGTTCAAAAAACGGAACAGCTGCTTAAGAAAGCCGGATTCCGGGTGGTTTATCCCGAAAATCTGAATAACCTGTGTTGTGGCATGGCCTTCGACAGCAAAGGGTTTAAAGCCCAGGGCGTACAAAAGGCCCGGGAACTCGATCAGGCCTTGCTGCGGGCGTCGGATCAGGGGCGCCTCCCTGTTTATTGCGATATGAGTCCCTGTCTTTTGCGGATGAAAGAGACGTTATCATCCGAACTGGATCTTTACGAGCCTGTGGAATTTATTCTGAAATATTTTCCTTCACGCCTGAATTTCAAACATGTCCGGGATAAAGTCGCCATTCACACCACCTGCAGCAGCACCAAAATGGAACTTGGTGACAGTTTAAAAGAATTGGCCGGCATGTGTGCCAGTGAAGTGGTTGTGCCCGATGAAGTGGGCTGCTGCGGGTGGGCAGGTGATCGTGGCTTTACCTACCCCGAGTTGAATGCAGCCGCATTGCGCCCCCTTCGTCGACAGCTGCCCCCTGATGTTGAGGAGGGATTCAGCACCAGCCGGACATGCGAGATTGGACTGACAAAACACAGTGGGATCAGTTATAAATCCATCGTTTATTTAGTGGATGAGGCGACTCAGCCTCTTGATTGATTTAAGAAGCCTTTGAAGTGTCGGTTTGTTCTTTGGGTAAAAAAATTCAAAACATGTGGCATCTTAAATAAAAAAATTAATAAATCTCTCCGCTGAAGAAAATTTTCAAACTCTTTTCTGATTAATGCTTTGTTTCTGATCCCCTGTTCAGAGACAAAGCATTTTTTTTGTGTTGATGGGTGTCACTTCTGGCGCTATCGCACCTGGGATCCGAATGCCGACACCTACGGAACCGACGGCGACGGCGACACCGATTGGCTGCCTGCCCCCGGCGGGCATGCGCTGACGGTCGACTACCGCAATCCTCCGGTCAACGACACTCAGTATCCCGTCGAACCGCAGGCCTTGAGCAGCACGCCGGAGTCGGGAGCCACCGGCAATTTCAGCCTGGAATTTTTGGCTGAGAACGCCCAGGGCTATGACCTGGAGATAAGCGGCAGTCTGCCGCAGAACAACCATAAGCTGCACGATGTCTATTTCCTGCCCGGCGCCGATGAGGTGGTTCCCTTCAATGTGCCCACCACGCGCACGGTCACCCTGGTCGGCCCCGACACCTGCACATGGCGGGTGCGCGGATTCAACCCATATGGCGAATCCGAATGGAGTGCCCCTCAGACCATCACGGTGACGGGGGAGGGCGACATCCCCGCTGCTGAGGTTCCAGACTATAAGTCCATGC
>JBNJDH010000361.1:0-3784 GCA_051744695.1 Bacteroidota bacterium
TCACCGGCATCATTCCTTAGGAGGATGTTTCCCACCTGCGGGCCATTGCCGTGCGTAAAAACAAGATTGTATCCCTTTTTTACCAGAAAAATCAAGTTTTCCAGGGTTTCCGTGGTGTTGGCTTCCTGTTCGTCGATGGTGCCCGCCTCATTGTCGCGAAGCAGAGCATTTCCCCCCAGGGCTATGACAGCTAATTTACTCATGAGCAATATTTAGTTGGTTATAATTTGCCCTGACGAGTTAAAATTTTATAAGAAGAAAAGCAATGACGGAAATCAGTCTTGATCATTACTTAACAAAATCAATCATATCTTGAAACTGCACAGGCGAAATTTAGTTTTCGGGAAAAGGAAGATCCAGTTGGCGGGGCATTTGAGAAATGCTCCCATATTCATTTTTGATGGCATTGACCGTAGAAAGAAATTCCCCATAGCATCTTCTACAAGAAGAAGAAGCCCCGGTATGTCCGATGATTTCTTTCACAGACATTCCCGGGGCCTTTCGGATTATTTTTTCCAGGTCCCTGGCATAAACACGATTACAGAGACAAATTATTCTTCCCATATCAGATATTTTTCAAGAGAGAAAAATACCGGAATATTTTCAAACAAAAAAGAGGCGATCAAACTTTAAAAAAATCAATCTGTTCTTCCAGGTTTTGGGCTTGCGCCGATAACTCTTCCGCACTGGAGGCCAGTTCTTCGGAAGAGGCCGCATTTTGCTGACTCGATTCATTCAGCTCCTGCAGGGCATTATTGATTTGCTGAACCCCGGTATTTTGCTCCTGGGATGCACTGCTGATCTCTTCGACCAATTGGGTTGTATCATCAATTTCGGGTACCAGATGTTTAATTAAAGAGCCCGTTTCTTCAGTTACCTGACTTGTTGAATTGGATAAAACAGCAATCTCGTCGGCGGCAGCTTTGCTTCGTTCAGCCAACTTCCGAACTTCAGCAGCCACCACGGCAAATCCTTTCCCGGCTTCTCCGGCCCGGGCAGATTCAACAGCCGCATTCAATGCCAGAATATTGGTCTGGAAAGCAATATCGTTGATAACAGAGATCCTTTGAGCAATATTATTGACGGCATCTATGGTCTCATTTCCGGATTTTTCCATTTTATTCATGCTATCACCTGCCTTCTGGGAGATTGACCTCGCCTTTTGGGAATTTTCGGCATTTTGCTGAATATTAGACGACATCTCTTCAAGTGAGGCAGAAACTTCTTCGGTTGAACTGGCCTGTTGTTGGGCAATTTGTGAGAGAGTGACCGAACTGTCGCTGATCTGCCGGCTTGCTGAATTGATATCTTCTGAAGCGCGAGATATGCTTTGTATGATTTCTTTTAACTTATTAACCATAGAGCTCATGGCATGGGCCAATATTCCGACTTCATCGTTGGCCTGTACCGAGATTTTTTCTTTCAGATCACCACGGGCGATTCGTTCCGCCGATCCCGACAATGCCACAATAGGTCTCGAAATTCGTTTTCCAAGGAACCAGGCCACCACGACACTCAGAGCAACGATCAGAAGGATTATGCCGAGGGACAAAAAAATTGTTTGTCTGGTATAGGCCCTGTTCTCTTCTTCCACATCTGAGACAACCTGTTCAATGTCATCAATATAATTCCCGGTCCCGATGATCCAACCAAACGGTTCCACGAAATCACTATAACTGCGCTTGGGCAATGGTTCATCACCTCCCTTTTTGGAAAACCAGTAATTAGAAAACCCACCTCCGTCTAAACCGGCTGAAATGATATCCTTAATAAAGTGGTTGCCCTTTTCGTCAACCAGATCATATCGGTTACTTCCTTCCGACTCGTTTCCCAGTAATACCACATTGGTCCCGTCTTTGGTATCGGCCCAGAAATATCCTTCCGGTCCATACCTCAAATCGCGAAGCAAAGCTTTGGCCAGCATATCTCTTTTGCTTGAGTCTATAGCCCCTTCACGACTGAGTTCATCAATCTTGATCAACATGCTTTTGGCTGTTTGCACTTCAAATTTAATAGTGCGATCAAACTCATTATTAAGCATTTCCCGAAGTTGTGCAAGATCTTTTTCCTGTTTGTTCGAGATCAACAAGGTATTGACCAGTCCCGTAGTTCCACCTACAATGCCGGCAACAATAATGGCCAGCACAATGATCTTATTAGATATCTTCTTCATTGATACAGTTTTTTCGTTTTTGGTGCCTGTCCTCCAGGAAATCTACATCCTGCAAAAATGCGACAAACAAAGCAATACGGATTTTTGAAGTTTATTTTAGAAATAGCGGAAAACACTTAATAGAAACCGGGAATTGAAAGTTGTTTCAACATCTTCGATTTCCATATGATCATTAATATCGCCATACCCGGCCCAGGTATTATTAAGCTCAAAAGCCACTTTGGTTTTTCCTTCCTGGTAGAAGACACGAGGGGCCAATCTGACAATGCGTTCAATGTCACCCGCCATTCCCATGAAAGAACCGGGAACATCAACCATTTGTCCTGCCCCGTAATTTTTTGAAATGCCGGAAAACACGCCAGCTCCCCACAATTGGCCACTCAGCTCATAGTCCAGCCACAAATTGCCCGTATTGGTGTTGGCGTATTTCCGATGATCTTTTTCGGGGTCGGCAATTTCACTAATCACATATCCACCTGGAAGCAACATATTGCTCATATTTTGACCATAAATTCCCATCACTTTCACCGTACTGTTACCACTTGTATAATCCAAAAAAAGGTTGGAATTAAAAGAAACAATGTTTTCATTTGTCTGATAACCTTCATCAGTTTCGGTACGGGGAACCAAACTTTTGACTCCGCCTGTGCCGCCAACCGTCAGGCCAGGAGCCGCATCAACCACGACCTGAAACTGAAATTCGGGCAGTGATGAATCACGAAGATAAACAGAGGATTTTCCTGCCGGACCATCATTGGCAAAATCCCTTTGGGACATCGCCGTTATCGATGTCGTGAATTTGCCGAAATCTTGAGTTAACCGAATCTGAGGATTTCTTGATAATGGGTTTATTGGCACTGCCCCTCCCCACGAGATCACCGGCGGATTGCATTGAGTGACAAACATGGGATGCCAATATTTCCCTATCAGAAACTGCGTCTCTCCCCAATCCAGCTCAATATAAGCATGTCTTAACCGAAAATGGCCGATCCGGTCGTTACCCTGACCCACAAAATCGGATTCAAAATGCCCTTTACTTGAAGCTCCCAGCATTCCGGGTCCTTCAACTTCTCCGCCCAGCCGGGTATGCAATGTCAACATGTTAAAAGACGAGCGATCATTGAGATCTTTCCCCTCATTATCCGGTTTTACCGGTGAAGGATAAAGCAACACCTCCCCTTCCCGGGCTGAAATGGTTTGACGTGTATCAAAAAATGCTTCGGCATTTATGAATCCGTAAATAGTTAGAAATTCGCTCTCTGTAGTTTCTTCTTGTGCATTTAAAAACAATGAGGACAATATTATCCCCAAACCACTTGCCAATAAGTATCTTTTTACCACAAATTAAAAATTTTAATGCCTTAATTTTATATCGTTACGCAATTTGCTTGAAAAAGTTAGTAAAAAAAGTTCGAAAATATTTCATAATAAACTGTTTTTGTGATTTTTACAAAGTTTACGGTTTTTTATATTATGAAATTCCATACTTCTCTTATTCATCCGTATAAAATTAATTTATTAAGGTCGTATGGAACCTGCCTGACGTTTTTTGTAAAGGAATATATTCTACCAAAAGAATTTTCCATAAAACTCAGGATCTATGTTTCATTA
>JBNJDH010000362.1:0-3777 GCA_051744695.1 Bacteroidota bacterium
GTCCAGAAACGACTCCAGCTGAACGCCCTCGGGCAGGGCATCCCGGACACGGGGCAACCGTTCCTTGACGTTGGCAATGACTTCCGCCGGGTTTTCACCGCGCAACATCATCACCTTCCCGCCTACGGCCTCTCCCTGACCATTGTAGGTAAACGCCCCAAAGCGCGGGGCATGACCGAACTGTACTTTGGCCACATCCCCAATTTGAAGCGGGGAACCGTTTTTTGACCGGATCACCGTCGAACGGATGTCATCAAGGGAAGTGCTCAATCCTTCCCCCCGGATGAAATAAGCCCGGCGGTTTTTTTCGATGTAGTTGCCACCGGTATTGGCATTGTTCTTCTTCAGAGCCTCATAAATATCGGTAATGGTGAGGTCGTAGCTTCGCAGACGGTCCGGATCAACCGCCACCTCATACTGCTTCAGATATCCCCCCATGGTATTGACCCCTACCACACCGGGAATATTGATCAGCTCTTTTTTGACGATCCAGTCCTGAATCTCGCGAAGATCGGTGGCCGAATACTGGTCTTCGTACCCTTCCCGGGCGCTGACCACATACTGATAAATTTCGCCCAGACCACTGGTCAGCGGCCCCATAGTGGGTTCAATGCCATCAGGCAATCTTCCCGCCACATTTTCCAGCTTTTCCGAAACCAACTGGCGGGGTTTGTACATCCCCATATCTTCTTCAAACACCAGGGTGATGTCGGAAAGTCCGAACTTGGATTTTGAACGGATCTCAACCAGCCCCGGCAAATTCCCCATCTCAAGCTCCACGGGATAGGTGATGAGGCGCTCTATTTCTTCCGTCGCCAGATCAGGTGCGTAGGTGGTCACTTTCACCTGGTTGTTGGTAAGATCGGGAACCGTATTCAGCGGCAAGTGGAACAGCGAATACACACCCCAGCCAATCCAGGCCAGAATAAAAAGTCCCACGATAAATTTGTTCCTTATGGAAAAGGTTATGATTTTATTGATCATACTCTGGATTAATAGATCGTTAGATTTTTAGATATAAGAGGTAAGAGGTCTGCCCGTCCTGGCTCTTTTGTTTGCAGGCAGACAAGTTTTCCGTGGAATTCACCGGATAATTAGATCAGTGTGACTCTGCCATAAAGCAACCCGCAAAACAAGCACGGAAAAAAGAGGCATTCCCCTTCAAAACCAATGACATTGGAGCGCCACACAAAATTTAAAACCAGGATCTCGATGTGAAACCGGTAAACAACCGGAAAGAAAAGAAGCATTATGCCGCGGGCGGACCACGAAAAGGAGCTACGGAGAAAAGAAACAATTCAGGACCCGAAAAATCGGGCAAATAGACAAAACCGGAAGATCCCTCCGCCTCTACAAAACCGGAAGTTAAGTCAACCGGAAGAAAAAGATCAGGATCTAAAGTAAGCTCCGGCTGAGAAAGTTTGATGAAGCTTTGCCTTTCAACCGTTATATCATTAAAGGCATGACAATGGGAAGAACAATCATCAAAGGGAGTTGCGTCGTCTTCGGAATGTTCGCAGGCATCGTGCTCAGCCGAATAATTATGGATGTAAGCCGAATGGGTGTGATGGTGATGGGGAATCACCTCGTGGCCGAAAATGACCAGACCGGCCAGCCAGAGGAAGAAAAGTCCGATGTGTTTCCCTTTAATCTTCATTCATCCATTTGCTTTTGAGGAAATACAAATATAGGAAAAAGAAGGAGGGAAACAAGGGGGATGGATAGTGGGGCATTTTTTGAAAGGCAGAAATTAGTAGCTCAGTCGCAGAGAAGCTGGAAGCTGTTAGCTCTTAGCTATTAGGTGTTTGAATCTGGGAAATTTGTTTTTCATAGTTGGAAGCTTTAAGCTAAAAAAAGCCGGAGGCTTTTGTCCTAAGAGCTAACTGCTAAGAGCTAACTGGCTCTTAGAGTTTTTGAAATTGAACATTTGTTTTGATGTTCCTGAAACCTCGAAGCTCAAAGCTGGAAGGAAAAGTTGCTCTCTTTTGCGACATAACCAAAGAACCAACAAAATTAGTTAAAAATCATATTTTTAACAACTTAGGGTTTTTGTTAGATAATAAAAGTCAGGCAGAAGGCAGAAGGCAGAAGGCAGAAGGTACCATCTTTGACCTGTCACAAGTGATAAACAAATGTTCCAAAATGAAAAGCTAAGAGCTATAAGCTAACAGCTAAGAGCTAAAGCCTTTCCCTTCCCTCTACCCCACTAACTCCCCTGGAGGGGAGGACCGGGCTGACCCGCAATTTAAAGAATACTGATAAAAACGAATTTTACAAGTTAAAAGCAAACGCGGGCAGCGTTCCCGCTCAAGGGGGTCAGGGGGTGAGCGAAGGGAGATGCAAATAAATGTTCCGGTATGAAAAGCTAATAGCTAAGAGCCACGAGCTAAGAGCTAACACCTTTTCCTGCCGCAGCTGCCAACAAATGACCCTCGCAGGTAATATTGTGAAACGCTCCTGCCACAGAATGGATCGAGCTGCTCAAAAATTTCAAATCGCTGGCGGTAAAGTGATACGAACTGGCGGCAAAATTTGTACTCTTGGCAAACTTCTGATGAAAGGGGTGCCTTTATTATTATGATAAATATTTCTCTCTACTCATCCTCCGAAAGCTGAACCTGCAGTTCATCCCACACCATTCCTTCAAGTTGTTGTTGTTTAAAGTCGAACCATGCCTGTCTGAAAGAAGATGTTTCCACCAGATTTTTGAAATTGGCAAAGGGTCTCTTTCTGTTAAGGGCATTAATCAGGCGGTTACGGAGACGAGGGTCATCCACCTTGTCAACAAAGCGTTCCATAATCTTAAAAGATTCACGCGATTCAGGAGGCTCAACAATTATGCAATTGTCCCATTGGTCATGCATAAACATCTCTTCATACGACTCTCCCGTCATAAGCTCATATTCCTCCGGATCGTCAATATTGTTTGGCAAATCCTCGATCTCTAAGGTTTCGGGGTTCAGGTAACAGACCAAACCACAGTCGATGTTTTCAGCAATTTTTTGTACGGTATCTTTGTATTTTTCGGGAATCACGTCGGTGTCGTCGGGTTCTTCATAAATTTCACGCTCCAGAAAATCAAGGATCTTTTGGAGTTTATCCTTGTCATCTCTTACCTGACTTAAGATAGCAAGAACTTCGTTGCGTAGGTGTTCTGTTTTCATCAGTATAAAATTATTCTAAGTTATTGGTCTGATGGAACTCGCATGATTGAAGTTTATATATGTTCTTTTGTGACAAACCTTGTCATGCTCGTTTCACTGTATGTTTGATTTAATAGACAATAGTCCGTTAATCTTTTGCAATATCCTATAATTCAATTGTTTAAAACCTCGGCATTTCTCGAATTAAATCATAGTATATCAGTATTATACGAATTATCTTACTTGTCTGCCGTTTTTCATATCTTGTAGCCTGTATTCGATTGAACATCAAGCCGTATTTTTCATGAACCGCCAGGCAGACATCTTACATCTAATAATCTAACGATCTATTTAATAGAAATACTCATAATAAAAATCATATAGCGTTTCATGAAATCCCCATCCAGTGCCTTCTGCTTTTTCAGGAATATGGTAAGCCCTGTCCTCAAATTTATCGGCTAATCTTTCAGCTCGGATTAATTCCAGAGCATCACGATACATGTTTTCCATGCTGGTATAGAATGGTTCATCTATATCGCCAAACTCATAGGTGTATTCCACTCCGTTTTCTACATAAAACAGCATTAAATCAGCCAAAGCTTCAGGAGGAAACCCCATCTTCTTAGCATCAGAT
>JBNJDH010000363.1:0-3758 GCA_051744695.1 Bacteroidota bacterium
CGCAAATTTTTTGGTTCGGGGCTTCTTCCCGGCTGAATTTTCCATTTCTTTTGACCAGGGATTCTCGTAAGCCTTTTCGGCTTCTTCTTTTGTTTTGAAAGATTTATAGCGGGCTCCCTTATATCCCTGTGTTAGTCTTTTGCACTCCTCCCAGGTTTCGACAATTCCTGTTTGGTGACCTGCCCAGATGACATAATATTTTTTGGCTCCCATTGAGAAAGTTTGTTGCTGGTTGTTTTAAAAGAAAAGATAAGTCGGATTCCTGAAGTGTTCAATCCAATTATTGTTGAATGTTCAATTCAGGAAGAAGATGCCGGGCTTTTGGAATGTTATTCATCACAAAAAGAATATATCTGATATCGGCACTGACGCATCTTTGTTTATCAGCATTATATGAAATATCCGAAGCCATTCCCTCCCAGTTGCCGTCGAAAGCCAGACCGATGATCTCTCCATTTCCGTTTAATACAGGACTACCGCTGTTACCTCCGGTAATGTCATTGTCTGTGATGAAGCAAACCGGTAGATTGTCATCGCCATCCGAATATTCTGAAAAATCATTGTTCAATAGTTCTTTTAAAGGATATTCCGGTTGATATGCATCTTTGCCCGAATTGATCTTTTCAATGATGCCCTTATGAGTGGAAAATGCCGAATAGGCAATTCCGTCATCGGGGGAGTAATTTGCCACCTTTCCTGTGGTGATCCGCAAAGTGCTGTTGGCGTTCGGGTAAAAGTTGTGTTGAGAATATCGATCCATTAAGGCATTGGTGTATTGATGCATCGTATGATCCAGTTGATCTTCGAAACGATTGAACATGGAATAGACGGGGCTGAATTCCTCCATAACTCTTTTGAAAAATGCAAACCCCGGGTCGTTAATGAAATCATCTGTTGATGGATGTTGAATAAAATCCTGGAATTGGTTTTGATTGGCAAAAACTGAGTTTGTGTAGATGTTCCGGGAAAGTTCTTCAAAGCTTTTCGCTTCCCCCAGGAGGACTGATCGATCAATTTGCATACTATCGGGCAGATTGGAACGGTAATATTTCAGCAGAGCATCGAAGACCTGTTTGTCAATTTCCTGTGAAAAATCCCTGAAAAAAGTTTCCCCCTTTTGGCTGAGTTGTTCGATGTTGCTATTAATTTTTTCTTCTTCTTCATTTTGCAATGCATGAAACAAGGGATAGGCATCAAGTATGAGGGAGTTGATATCAGGGCCGTTTATCAGGCTTTCCAGGGTTAAGATGGTTGTTTTTGTCAGATTTCGGCGCATAAGATATATCAGCTTGGCCGAATTCAGAATTTTTTCAGGTTTCTTTCCGGAGTGGTCCTGGATGTTTTCTGTAAACTGGGTTTCGTGTTTTTTTCGTTTGGATGTGAGGTTGTTGTTTTCGATGCTGCTGTTCTGCCCAATGGCATATTTATGGTAATTGCTTGAGGTCGCATATTTTTCTGCATACTGAATACCTGCCACTGGTGATTTTTCCATGTGTTTTTTCCAGATTTTCTGTCTGATTCCACGGACATCAGCCACCACGGGATTGATGATCTCTTTTGTTTCCTTGATTCCATGTGATGTGAGGAACCGTTGAGATTCTCCGGGATATCCCATAACCATGGTAAAATCGCCCTCTTCAATTCCCTTCGCATTGATATTCAGAGTTTTTTCGGGTTCGTAAGGAATGTTTTCCGGGTGGTATTCTGCCGGGGTTCCGTCGGGTGATGTATAGACTCTGAATAAGGCAAAATCAGCCGAATGGCGTGGCCACATCCAATTGTCTTTGTCTGCCCCGAATTGTCCCACGTCCCTTGGGGGCGCCCCGACAAGGCGAACGTCATGAAAAGTCCGGGTGGTAAGGATGTAAAATTTGTTTTTATGGTAAAAGTCTTTGATTTCGGCTTCGTGATGTTTCGGGACTGTGAGGGTGTCCAGAATGCTCGTTTTAATACTGTCTATAGCTTCTTCGGTTTCTAAACGTCCGTCTGCTTTTTCCAGTTCCTTTTCAAAATGGGGAGTTACGTTGCGGACATCGGTCAATAAGGTTGCGGTTTTCCCGGGATTCGGCAATTCTTGTGGAAGGGACGTGGCCCAAAAACCATCCCGGATAAAATCATCATCCACAGTGCTGTGTTGCTGGATTTCACCCATTGCACAATGATGATTGGTCAGCAGTAAACCTTTTTTGCTGATAAAGCTGCCGGTGCAACTGCCATCATCAATGGAAACAATGGCATCTTTCAGAGAAGTTTTTTCTGTACTGAAAAGTTCATCGGAAGAGATATTAAGTCCTGCTTCCTGAATTTTTTCAATTTGGCTTTCTGATAATTGCCAGGGTAACCACATTCCTTCGTCAGCAATTGAAGGAAGAGCCTGGAAAACAATAACAAACAATAAAACAATAACCCGCGTCCGCATATTCAATCTTAAAACTGGAACATTTTTATTGCTACGAAGCTACAAAAGAATAACCTGATCTATGATAATATTAAAAAAAATTTAAGATAATTTAGGACTCGGATTGGTGCATTGCCGTAATTTGAAAAGAAACACAAAAAAATCCACTTCAAAATTCAGGAAATCCCGAATTTTGAAGTGGATTGATGCAAACATGTAATGTGTTTTCTAAATATTTGTTCGTAAAGGGGGTGATTGCTTATTCTACGACGGTCATTTCTTCAATGAGATGATCGGCATCTGCAAATTTATCGATGATGAAAAGCACATAACGCATATCCACATTGATGCATTTCTGGAGTTCATCTTCAAATGCAATGTCGCCGCTCATGGCTTCCCAGTTGCCATCGAAGGCAAGACCGAAAAGATGACCTTTGGCGTTAATCACCGGACTTCCACTGTTTCCGCCGGTAATGTCGTTGTTGGTCGTAAAATTGACGTACATCCGCCCGTCTTCATTGGCGTAGCGTCCATAGTCTTTTTCCTGGTAAAGATCTTTAAGCTTTTGTGGCACAAAGAACTCATCACTTTCCGGATCTTCCTTTTCCATAACCCCCTTCAGTGTGGTGTAATGTTTATAGATGACCGCATCACGGGGCTCATAGTCTCCCACCGTGCCATAGCTCAGGCGCATGGAGAAGTTGGCATCATCATAATAAACCTTATCGGGATTCATTTCCTGCAGTCCGGCAATGAATAGCCTGTGATTCCGGTCGATGGTCCGGCTGGTTTCACGTGTTTGTTCCATCAGTGAAGAATAAAACTCCATGGTGGAAGTAGCTGCTTTGTATGCGGGATCTTTCTTCAGTTTTTTAAGTTTGGGGTTTTCAAGAAAATCAAACAACTCTTCTTTTTCCGGGAACATTGATTTTTTGAAAACTTTTTCGGCGTATTGCCGGAAACCATCTTCCTTGTTGGTTTTGATGTCTTCAAAGAAGGAGGGGTGATATTCCGGGTCAATTTCATCATAGTAAAGCTCAAGGAGGGCACTCATGACTTTTTTGTCAGTGGGGGCGTGGTAGTCTTCATAGAATTCTTCGGCCGATGATTTGAATTTTTCAATGGCTTTTTCCAGTTCTTCTTCCTTATCCTCTTCAATGGCTTTTTCCAGCCTTTTTGCCGAAAGGGAGAAAGATATGATCTCAGTTCCCCTGAGCATGCATTCGCGAACAAAATTCTGAGCCAGGTAATAAGGCTTTCGGGAGGTGTAGGCTTCCTTCAGTTCGGGTAACACATCTCCGTATTTTTGTTCCCGTGCAGGGTCTTTGCTGATCCAGTTTTCAAATTCTTCTTCGAGTTC
>JBNJDH010000364.1:0-3749 GCA_051744695.1 Bacteroidota bacterium
ACCCGAACAGGTGTTAAATATTTATGAGTTAGCTCCGAGGAACGAATGTGTTCATTGGCATCATTCAAAACCGGAGGAATTTGAGCTATCAATCCCAGTTGAAATGCCGTCATCATCATAATAAGAAATGTTCTTTTTTTCATTACTATCTGGTATAAATAAAGTTAAAACGCCCGCCAGGAGCAACATCACCGTTAATGTACCAATCAAGAGGATCTGTTTCATCCTGCATATTATCAGACCATTTAAATTCCAGGTCGGGACGACTGTCAAGCTTTATTAGTTGAAGCGGAATTGAGTACATTATTTTGTTATTTTCAACCTGAAAAGTAATTTCAGCCAAGTTTTCCCATTTACCGTTTTTATAGTGCTGCGCGTATTTTCCTTCTGCAATCCGAAAATCATAGCCCAACCACCCCGTGTCAGCATCACGGTCGCAATCAACGTAGAGATTCATCCAGTTGCTATTCTGGTTTTCGGTAATATTTTCTTTTGTTTGTGCATAAAAGTAAATATATGTTTTATCATTAGCCACTTTCATAATATGAAAATCATTGCGGCCTGTGGTATTGGTATAAATCTGTTTGGGATTTGTTTCCGCTCCCGGATGATTACGGGGTTCCGTGTCGCCGGTATAATCGGTGTAAACCGGAAATACCCCATCCCAATCATCAAACGACTTAATTGTTTTTGCGGCACTGGGTTTGGGTAGAGGTACAACTCCTTTATACCGGCGAATGTTAGCTACCATCTGCATATAATAATTATCATTTAAGCCGGCTGTACGTGTTGGTTCAATGTCGCGACTGTATTCAGGGTCTGCCTGGTCGACAAAAAAAGAATGATTAGCATTTCCATCCCGGGCCTTCCATCTGCCTGCAATCCATTCGTTCCATCCGGTAATAAAAATGAATGGCGGATCTTCCTTTAAAGCATAATCCCATTGCTCCTGCACATTATATCCGTAAAGAATATCCTTTTCAGGATTACCGTAGGACCCATTTCGGTAACTTCGTCCCCAATTGTTCATGTTGTCATAAAATGCAGAACCGCCCATTCCGGCAGGAACATCGGGATGCTGAGCCACAGATACGTTTATAATTTCTTTTTCTTTTTTATAATTGCTGTAAACATGCTGAGGCCGTTTAAATTCAATCCACGGCCACCCGTTTGTTTTTACCGGCTCATTCGGCCATTGCGATTCGCGAAAAGTAAAAAATGATTCGTAATTTTTTCCCTCAGCCTCCTTGGTTTTTCCAATAATTAAAGGTTTTCCGTCCAGATAATACCAACATGTAGGATGATAATGCGGTGCATCTTTTTTATAGTATGTGTTGTAAATATTCTGCATTGTTTTTCCCGACTCCGTATTGGTGTAATATACTATTCGGGGCGCTTGTCTTCCCTGCGCCTGAATTTTTTTGATGGCCTGCATTAAAGCTTCAGACTGCTCCGGATAAATTAACGTGTTGGTTGCATCAATTACCAGAAAATCAATGTTTGCATCAGTGAGAAGTTGCATATTTCGCAAATGAACCCAGTAGTCATCGCCTTTGTAATAACCGTAAACTGGCTTCCCCCAGAAATAATATCCTCCTGCCGAAACGGTTCCCCAATTGGGGTCGTTAAAGTTCTCCAGAACTTCGGGGTGGTTGGAGACAATCTCTGTCAAATCCCAATATTTTTCAGAAGTTTTGGAACCTTTATCGCCCTGCCATAAAAAATAGAAAATACCCACCTGCCGATTGGCTGTCGGATTTCCAACGCTGTCGTTCAATGGCAACGTTCGTCCCAATTCATCAGTTCCGGCCAATGGGGAAATCATTGATTTTTTTGAAATATCCTTCTCGAAATAACCATCGGAATGAATTGAGTTAGGGGAAAGCGGAACAAATTGATTGCTGACAACTTGTTTGCCTGCTAAAACGAATTGACTATATGTGGTTTCCACAAATGTTACACAAATTATAGTCAGGAATATAAACTGTTTTCTCATAACATAATAAGTTAGTAATATTCCACGCTTGAAATCGTTACTGGCCCTAATAATCCTGATGGCTGAAGGGGGCTGTCAGCCGTGTATGGATTAACCGGGCTCCAGGTTTGCCTTGCTTTTTCGGGCAGGTTCTGATCACCGATGAGCCGGTTTACCCAGGTATTGACTACCTCTACCTGAAGATCATTCGTTCCCTGTTTAATCCATGGGGTAATATCGAGCTTATAAGGGGCAGTCCAAACTCCTCCGGCGCTATTTCCATTTACGGAAATTTTAGCCATTGCCGTCAGACTGCCAAGATCGAGGATTAATCTCTCCCCCTCCGTGATTTGATCCAGTTGAAAACGGTTACTGTAAATTGCGGTTCCTGAATAATATTTGATTCGGTCATCACTGAAAGTGGTCCAGCTACGAAGCGTATCAAAAACTACATGATCTTCTGGGCCTCTTTGCGAAGGATCAAACCGAACCGTCCATGGGCTATTCAATTGGATTATATGGTTCGCATCCGGATAATTTACCCTGATACCGCCTTCCAGGGGCCTTCCTGCCTTCTTACGGAAAACAATAAACACACTTTCAAAGGGTTCAAGCTTTAGAGGAACGGCCGTTGAATTTTCTTTTTGTTCAAAACCAGGAAGGTTCCGGATATTTCCCGTGGTTGCATCCCACAATTCGGGCTGCAAATTTGTAACTCTGAATTCAGGAATTACATCCTGCGTTTCATTTGTCTGGTTAGTTACAAAATAAATCTCCGCATTTTCCAATGTACGATGACCGTAATGAATGGTATTTTCTTCGGGAAGTTTACAGTCTGGCATACAGTTTATCAAATCGAGCGCTTCCTGCATTTCCATTCCGTTTAGTACCATTCCAACTCCGAACTCCCTGTACTTAACTGTTGTGCCATCCACTTCACCCCACAGCTCTGAAGCGAGCACCTTCACTTCCTCATCGGCTTCTGGCTGATTTTGCAGGCTGGGCGAACGTTTGGGGGAGGGGCCGAGAATCACTCCGCCATCAGAAACCAGTTGCTTAATTTTTTTCAAAACTTCAGGCCGCATGGTTTCAAGTTCAGGTAAAACCAGTATTTTGTACTGGGTGCCATGCGGCAAGGTTAATAATCCATTTTCAACTGTCATGTATTTCTCAATCACTTCAGCATTCATATAGTCGAACTGGTAACCCACCGGAAGCGGAGGGTCTGTAACTCCGGTCATTTTTGGCGTATCTTCACCAATAAAATAAGCCACATCGGCTACATTCAATCCTTGCTGCAGCATAAAATTAACTCGTTTAAGATACTTAAGGTAAACGTCTATCTGAGAAAACCAGGTATTTTTGCGGTTAAACTCATTGCCAAAAGGAGCATTAACACCAGGTTTTTTATCTTCATAGGGCTGGCTGATAAATACATGTAGCAAGGTATTGTTAATCCCTTCGGCAAAAAAACGATCTCCCCGTTGTTTGATGGTTGCCGGATAACGGCTATAAGCCCTTCCGCCACAGGTATTCGATTCAGCTGAAATTTTATTGATTCCGTAAATGTGGCCGCATGAAGTGGCTGCCCTGTTCTCAATATCTCCCAATTCACCTTCGCTCCAAAATTCGCCGGCAATTTCATCCGACTGGCCGCCATACATTAAAAATTCGCCCGGGAAGCCCCAGTGTCCGTAATTTTCGAGCCAGGTGGTTAATCCATGTTCATGGCTCACGTCCCTCAATCCTGCTACATAATCGTAAGCCACCATGT
>JBNJDH010000365.1:0-3748 GCA_051744695.1 Bacteroidota bacterium
AATCGTGATAATCGACGGTCAGACAGGTTTTATCGGTGGCTACAATATTGCCGATCGATATAAAGACGGAGAAAAATCCAAATACGGCATCTGGCGCGACACTCACATCATGATCAAAGGCGATGCGGTCAATTCCCTTCAGTCGGTCTTTCTCACCGACTGGTACTTTGTAAGCCAGACCGAGCTAAGCGAAACAAAATATTTTCCGGCTCATAAAACTGCCAACAGGGATAAAATCATGCAGATTGCCGCGAGTGGACCCGATTCAGACTGGGCGGGTATTATGATGGGAATATTCCAGGTAATAACCACGGCTCGGGATTATCTTTATATTGCCACCCCCTATTTTATGCCCAATGAGAGTGTGCTGATGGCTCTTAAAGTCTCGGCCCTGAGCGGGGTGGATGTGCGGGTAATCATCCCTGAAAGGAGTGATGCCCGGGTGGCTCTTCTTTGCTCACGGTCTTATATCCGTGAATTGCTTGAAGCCGGCGTGCAAATCTATTTCTATAAGAAAGGGTTCCTTCATTGCAAGACCCTGGTGGCAGATGACAAAACAAGCATCGTGGGATCGGCCAACATGGATTTTCGCAGTTTTGAACAAAACTTTGAGGTCTCCGCATTTATTTACGATGAAGAAACAGCCCTGGAATTGAAAAAAACGTTCCTGAAGGACCAGGCTGACAGCGAAATTGTGCTGTTGCCCGAATGGATGGACCGCTCATACATCGAGAAAGCAAAAGAATCCTTTGCCCGTTTGTTCAGCCCCCTTCTTTAATGTCCGGCAACCAACTCATCAAAAGTATCGGCAGAAATATTTCCCCCGCTGATGATGATCCCGGTTTTCCTATTTTCAAAAAAGCTCCGGTTTCTTAACATCACGGCCACAGGAACAGCAGAAGAGGGTTCCACCATCATCCCCGTTTCCTTTCTGATCAACACCATTGCTTCCCGTATAGCATCTTCGTCGGCCGTTAAAATGTCATCCACATAGCGGGAAATACATTCAAAATTGATCCGTCCCAAAGAGGTCCGAAGTCCGTCGGCGATGGTATCAGGATTTCGCTGCGGAATAATCTCCCCCGCCAGAAAAGACCTCCGGGCATCATCGGCATTGGCCGGCTCAGCGCCAACCACCAGGCATTCAGGGCTCATATTCTTCACAGCGATGGAAGTACCGCTCAAAAGACCACCTCCACCCACCGGGGCCATCACAACATCAAAAGGGCCGGACTCCTCAACAAGCTCAAAAGCAGCTGTTCCCTGTCCGCAAACAATATCATAATGATCATAGGGATGAATAAAAGTGGCTCCCGTCGTTTTCACCACCTGTTCCAGCATTTCTTCCCGAGCTTCAAGGGTAGGCTCACAAAAGGTGATTTCACCCCCGTATTTTCTTACATTTTCAATTTTTATCCGGGAAGAATTGGACGGCATCACGATATATGAAGCCATACCAATGTTTTGAGCAGCCAAAGCGAGTGCTGCGGCATGATTCCCGGAAGAATGCGTGGCCACCCCTTTCAGGGCATCTTCTTTTTTTAGTTTCAGGACTGCATTGGTGGCACCCCGGAATTTGAATGCACCAGCTTCCTGGAAATTCTCACATTTAAAATATACCTGCGATTTGAAGAAATCATTAATGGCTTCAAATGACTTTACAGGCGTTTTCCGCACATAGGGGCGGATACGCATACCGGCAAGCAGCAAATCTTTAAAAGAAAAATCAGACATACGAAAAATGTTATGAGTATCTGCCCATAAAGAACCACTTGCTGCCTTACGCCTGCCTTGCAATTGGCACTTACTGACCAGAAACAAACTTTGTTTAATTTATAGAACGGCACAAATTCATGGGTCATTGAAAAAGCCGCTCCCCAATAGAGGAACGGCTTTCGATGTCAAAAACAAATAAATTTAACCATTAAAATAATGAAAAAGCAACAGTCAGGCCTGCCATGACCACAGAAACCATGGTCATCAATTTGATCAGGATATTGAGTGACGGGCCTGATGTATCTTTAAAGGGATCACCGACGGTATCACCAACCACGCCTGCGTGGTGGGCCTCGCTGTTTTTACCGCCATAATTGCCTTTTTCAATATACTTCTTGGCATTGTCCCAGGCACCTCCGGAATTGTTCAACATACATGCCAGGGTGAAACCGGTTGTTAATCCACCGGCAAGCAGTCCAACAACACC
This sequence comes from Bacteroidota bacterium, assembly GCA_051744695.1. GTDB lineage: Bacteria > Bacteroidota > Bacteroidia > Bacteroidales > Marinilabiliaceae > Marinilabilia. Next base: position 2,204 of record JBNJDH010000365.1, read on the forward strand.
AGGAACACCAAATACAACACCAATGAGGATGGGCACAGCAATGGCCAGCAAAGAAGGCATCACCATTTCGCGCTGAGCGCCTTTTGTGGAAATCGTTACGCAACGGGCATAGTCGGGTTTTTGTTCACGGGTAAGAATGCCGGGCATTTCTTTGAATTGCCGGCGAACCTCATCAACCATATTTCCGGCAGCACGTCCAACGGCCTTCATGGTCATTGAGCTAAAGACAAAGGCCATCATGGCTCCGGCAAACAATCCGGCCAGCAACATGGGATTGAAAAGAGACAAGTCATAAGCATCAGCAAAGTCACGAATGCCGGCTTCTGTCAGATCAATAACCTTATGGGCTTCGGCAGCCACTTCACCTGTGGGTTTTTCGCCGGAATAGAATACATAGTCACCAACCCGGCTGAATCCTTCAGCAGAAGCTTCACCAAGTTTCCCAAGCCACAATCGCACTTCTTCAATGTAGGCAGCAAGCAGGGCCATAGCAGTCAATGCAGCAGAGCCAATGGCAAATCCCTTTCCGGTGGCAGCAGTTGTGTTCCCCAAGGCATCCAAAGCATCGGTACGTGTGCGGACTTCAGGCGGAAGTTCTGACATCTCGGCATTTCCTCCGGCATTATCGGCAATGGGGCCGAATGCGTCCGTAGCCAGCGTAATTCCAAGGGTAGAAAGCATACCCACGGCGGCAAACCCTATTCCGTAGACACCCATGGGGAAATTCTCAAATCCGCCGGCAAATCCGAAGGATCCCACAATTCCCAGGACGATCATGACGACGGGAATCCATGTAGAATTCATCCCCACGGCAATTCCTTCAATAATTGTTGTGGCCGGGCCTTGTTGTCCCTGCTTGGCAATGCCCCTGGTGGGAGAATATTCGTCAGATGTATAATATTCTGTACCCTGTCCGATGACCACACCAGCCAGCAAACCTACGACAACAGAGCCAAAAATGCCCCATGTGATCCAGCCTACCTGGACGAGAACGACCATAACGGCCAGAATCATAACGGTACTTCCGCCCGTTCCAAGAAGAAGGGAGGTAAGCAAATTCTTTTGCGTGGCAGATTCCTTTGTGCGAACAAGGAAGATTCCGGCAATGGAAAGCAAAATGCCCACAGCGGCCACAAGCATCGGAGCCATAACCACCTGCATCTGTTCAGTGCCTGTAAGAGCGGGAAGTGCCGCCCCCAGTGCCGCAGTGGCGAGAATAGAGCCACAATACGATTCATAAAGGTCAGCGCCCATACCAGCCACATCACCAACATTGTCTCCTACGTTATCAGCAATGGTAGCAGGATTACGGGGATCATCCTCGGGAATACCGGCTTCTACCTTACCAACCAGGTCGGCTCCCACATCGGCGGCTTTGGTGTAAATACCACCACCCACACGGGCAAACAGCGCCTGGGTAGAGGCACCCATTCCGAAAGTAAGCATGGTTACGGTAATCTCGACCAGCTTCTCTTTTTCGGTAATACCCGAATCCACAAATGTCAGACCTGCAAATTCAAGCCCGGTTTGCATGTTTTCAGGGGT
>JBNJDH010000366.1:0-3733 GCA_051744695.1 Bacteroidota bacterium
TCTGGATGGTGTATGGCAGGACGAAATACCCATCAGCCAGTCCCTGCATCAACGCGGATGCACCGAGTCGGTTGGCCCCGTGATCAGAGAAATTGGCTTCTCCTGCACAGAAAAGACCTGGCACATTGGTTTGCAGTTCATAATCAACCCAGATTCCGCCCATGGTGTAGTGAATGGCGGGGTAGATCATCATGGGTGTTTCATAAGGGTTCTCATCCACGATCTTTTCGTACATCTGGAAGAGGTTCCCGTAACGGGCTTCGATGGCATCGCGTCCCAAACGCTCAATGGCCGATTTGAAATCGAGGTAAACGGCCAGGCCGGTGTTGCCCACGCCATAACCCGCGTCGCAACGTTCTTTGGCGGCACGGGAAGCTACATCGCGGGGAACAAGGTTTCCGAACGCGGGGTAGCGGCGTTCCAGGTAGTAATCACGATCTTCTTCCGCGATTTCGGTAGGCTTAAGTTTGCCGGCGCGAATGGCTTCAGCATCTTCTTTCTTTTTGGGCACCCAGATGCGTCCGTCGTTCCGAAGAGATTCAGACATCAGCGTCAGCTTACTCTGGAATTCACCGTGAACGGGGATGCAGGTGGGGTGGATCTGCGCAAAGCAGGGGTTGGCGAACGTTGCGCCATTTTTGTAAGCCCGCCATATTGCCGAACCATTTGAACCCATGGCATTGGTGGAAAGGAAGAAGGTATTTCCATAACCACCGGTGGCCAGCACCACGGCATGGCCGAAGTGGCGTTCCATTTCGCCGGTCACCAGGTTGCGGGAGATGATTCCCCGGGCTTTGCCATCTACTTTGACAATTTCCACCATTTCGTTGCGGGTGTGAAGCTCCACGTTACCTTCGTGGACCTGGCGCATGAGCGCCTGGTAAGCCCCCAAAAGCAGCTGCTGACCGGTTTGTCCTTTGGCGTAGAAGGTCCGGCTTACCTGGGCCCCGCCAAATGAACGGTTGTCAAGCAGTCCGCCATACTCACGGGCAAAAGGAACCCCTTGTGCCACGCACTGGTCGATGATGTTGTTGCTGACTTGTGCCAGCCGGTAAACGTTGGCTTCGCGGGCACGGTAGTCTCCGCCTTTCACGGTATCGTAAAACAAGCGGTATATGGAATCCCCGTCGTTGGGGTAATTCTTGGCTGCATTGATGCCACCCTGGGCAGCGATGGAGTGGGCCCGTCTGGGCGAATCCTGAATGGTGAATACTTTGACATTGAACCCCATTTCACTGAATGAAGCAGCTGCCGATGCACCGGCCAAACCGGTTCCGACCACGATGATATCCAGTTTTCTTTTATTGGCAGGGTTGACCAGTTTCTGGTTTGCTTTATAGTTTTCCCACTTTTGGGCCATGGCCCCTTCGGGAATTTTAGCATCTATTTTTACCATAATTTACTCCGGTTTAAAGATGATTCTTAATAGAACAAGTGCTGAAGAATTGCAATCAGCGAGAATCCGATGCCCATAACCCAGGCAAAGATGCTTCCGAGAATGGACAGCCTTTTGCGCCAGAGGGTATTGCTGAGGCCCAGCGTCTGAAAAGCCGACCAAAAGCCGTGTGAAAGGTGAATGGCCAATCCGATGGCCCCGATCACATAAACCACAACGACCCAGAGATAGCTGAAAGTATGGTTGACTAGCGCGTAAGCGTTTTCTACTTCGGTATCCACACCTGCAATGTCAACGGTGGTATGGGCCAGCAGGGGATCACCTGTCAGTTTCATTTTCACCCAAAACTGGGCAATGTGAAGAACCAGAAAGGCACCAACCGTTATACCCAAAACCAGCATGTTCTGCGACGCCCAAGGCACCCCTGTTGTTTTTTTGCCCGAAGCGTAGCGGGCCGGCCCCAGGGCTTTCCGGTTTTCGAGGGTGAGTTTTACACCATAGAGGATATGGATGAGAAAACCAAGGGCCAAAAGAGGCTCGATCACCCGTATGGCCGGTGTGGTTGCCATGAAGTGGGCCGCGGCGTTGAACATGTCGCCCCCGTCGGGAATCAGAAGAAACGAGTTCACCGTGAGGTGAACGACCAGGAACAAGATCAGAAAAAGCCCTGATAAGCCCATCAGTAGCTTCTTCCCAATTGAAGATCCAAGTGCATTGCTCATAAATCCATTCTTTTTGTTTGTATTTTTATGTTTCGTGTGACCCTTTTGGGAATCGGCTGCAAAGGTAGATGCTACTTTTTTTATTCGCTAAGAAAATTAAAGAAATTGTTCTTTATTTATAACTGGTCTAATTTGGAGGCACAACAAAGGCCTGAAAAAAAGCACATTTTCACATCTTTGCTGATGATTTTAACACCTGCGAAGGGTTTTGAAGGAAATTCCCTGCAAAGATAAGGTTTCTGGCCAATGTTGTTCTTAAATGAATAAATGTTTTAGAACATTTGACAGATAGCAAATATAGTTGGCGGTGCTTTACAGGCAAAAGGCGGAATTCCGGGGCGATTCTCTATTTGTTAGAATGTCATACAGAGGAGGCCACGACGAAGGATCTGCACCATTTAACAGCAGTTTTTATCGCTCATCACATCCTTTAATTTCACTGCATCTCTGTTGTTGGTGACGAAGTCAAGCAATCTTTATTTGTTTTGCCGGACACCAGTGATAAACATCTGGCATCTGAAAATCAGACGATCTGTGATGTCGGCCATTGTTAACTTCTGTAGGCAGGACAATACAATCTTCAGATTCTTATCAGGAAGAATTTAGAATATTTCAATTTGTCTTAAAGTTTTATATTTTTGTTCAAAGTTCATGAAATCTGTATAAACCAATATAAACATATTGCCATGGAAGACGATGTTCAAATACTGATCGAAAGTACCGAAGAGAAGATGGAAAAAGCCATCGAGCATCTTGATCGTGAATTGGGGAAAATTCGTGCCGGTAAAGCCAATCCCCGCATGCTGGATGGAGTTCTTGTCGAATATTATGGTGCCATGACACCTCTTCAGCAGGTGGCCAGTGTCAATACTCCTGATGCACGAACCATTGCCATTCAGCCATGGGAAAAGGGGATGATCGGCCCCATCGAAAAGGCAATTATGGGGGCAAATCTTGGGCTGAATCCCGACAACAACGGGGATATCATCCGCATTAACATTCCCCCGTTAACGGAGGAACGCCGTCAAAGTCTTGTCAAACAGGTCAGGAAAGAAGCAGAAGATGCCCGGATCAGTATTCGCAATACGCGTCGGGAAACCAATGATGAACTAAAAAAACTAAAAAAGGACGGCCTGGCCGAAGACCTGGAAAAGGACGCAGAAGATCGCGTTCAGAAACTTACCGATAAATATATTGCCAAAGCAGAAAAGTTGATCGAGGAAAAAGAAAACGAGATCATGGCTTTTTGATAGGGTTCAGAAATTTTTTTATCCGGGTCATTACGAACGTGCCTGCCTCAATTATTTGCTTCAGGCAGGCATCTTACATCTAATAATCTAACGATCTATTGTTATCGCACATCCGGCAAGAGATCCGGGTGGTTTAGGGCATTTGTTAAACATGAAATTCAGAATTTCTCGCTAAGTTTCTGTTTGACGTAAGCTTCAGTCTTTTTGATCCGGTTGTCTTTTTCGATTGCCATCAGCGATTTTTCGTTTTTATTTTGTTCCTGCAGGTTTTTTATTCCATGGAGAATCATATCCACGCTGTTGATCATCTGGTTGGTTTTTGACCTTAAGGTTTTCGTTTTGGCATTGTATTTCCAGTCGTAGGT
>JBNJDH010000367.1:0-3719 GCA_051744695.1 Bacteroidota bacterium
AAAACACAAAAAAAACATGAAAAAATTAAGTGTTGAAGGGAACAGAGAAATGATGCGCATTGGAATAGCCACCGATTTTAGCTGGTTTGAATTGAAACGGAAACTAATAGAGTCACTTAATGCAGTTGATTATGAGCTGGTTGACATTGGCGCTTACGAATTAGTTGCAGGTGAGAATTATCCTGATTTTGTAGTTCCACTGGCTAAAGCGGTTTCTGATGAAAATGACAAACAAAACCGGACACACTGGTTAAACGGTGTTGAAGCTTGCGCTGAAGTGAATAAAATACCCGGTGTTTGTGCAACTGTAATTTCCGAACCAACTGCCACTTCTGTGGAAGCAGGCGATGAAGATTTATATGTAAGGTGCATCGGTGGTCAAATCAAAGGATATGCTTTATCCGGTAAAAAAGTACTCACTTTTCTTAATGCTGATAATTCTGCCGGCATACCATCCAATCAGCAACTTGCGAAAGTGAGAATGCTAAGAACAAATAAAAAAATGGCTGAACAGGAAAAGTACCTGGCTTAATTTTTATCCGGAGTTATCTCAATATCTGGAAGAAATGCCGGTGACTGTTCCCTCAGAAAACGATCCGGAAATATCACTTAATAATTTAAAATCATACTACGAATCACTGATTTCGCTCCTGAAGAAATACAAAGTAAATTCTAACAGTTTTATCGACGAAGAATTTCTTAAGGCCAATATTACCGGTTTTGATTAGCAATTTTTTATATGTGGCTCACCTCAATATAAGAATGCAAAAATGTGTGAATTATGTAAATTTTTATAAAAATCATGTAACAATTCCAAGAACTTTAGTTCATAATTTAGTTCATTCAAAATATTTTATTCATTATTCACATTAATAATACAATGAAAACAAGTAACGTAATAAAAGTAATGGGAGCAATAGTGATTGCACTCTTAGTTTCATGCCAATTTTCTGGATCAAATTCAGGGCCTCAATCTGGGCAAAACGCATTTGAAGAAGGCCTGACGACAAAAACTCACGAAAGCATCAAAGCGATGCCCGGCACCCCGGATGGTGTGCTGATGATGCAGGCACAGGCGCTTTTCGGCAAACTTCCCGCAACCATGCCAGGGAGCGAGCAGGACACCCCGGCCAGGATAGCACTGGGGAAGAAGCTCTATTTTGAGGAAGCCATTTCGATCAACAAAACTCAATCCTGCAACACTTGTCATCCCATTGACAACAATGGCGCAAGTGCGGACCATCGCAAAACCGGCTTGGGCGCACTGGGAAAATTCGGCCCCCGCAACGATCCGCCAACCCTGAATGCCGGTTACCAGTTTGCGCAGTTCTGGGATGGACGCTCTCCCACGCTGAAAGATCAGGCTAAGGGACCCGTTCTCAATCCCATTGAAATGGGCATGCCCAATGGAGAAGCGGTGGCCGAACGGCTGAAAGACATACCAGAGTATCCCGCTGATTTCAAAAAGGCCTTCCCCGGTGAGAAAGACCCCGTGACTTTCGACAACTTTGCCGAAGCGGTTGCCGCCTTTGAACGAACGCTGATCAGCCGGGGTCGGTTCGACCAATTTATGGAGGGGGACAAACAGGCCTTCACCGGGCGGGAAATCGAAGGAATGCGCACCTTTATCAATGTTGGCTGTGTGCAGTGCCACAGCGGCCCCAACCTGGGCGGGATGACTTTCCAGAAAATCGGTGTGTTCCATAAGTACACCAACGACGAGGATATTGGACGCTTTAAGGTTACCAACCTGGAAAGTGATAAATATGTCTTTAAGGTTCCCATGCTGCGCAATGCTACCCTTACCGCTCCCTATTTCCATGCCGGCGAGGTGGGCAATCTTGCGGAGGCAGTGGACCTGATGGGGTATTTGCAATTGGACAAGAAACTGCAGGACCAAAAAATCAACAATATTCTCAGATTTTTGACCACGCTGGCCCATGCGGAGAGCACCACCGCGCCGCCACTGGCTGTAAAAGGATCTTCTGATGCCTGGGTAGTGCCGCTGATGAAGGATATTCCCCAGGGAGAGGAAGGTGAACTCATCCGTTACGGGGTACTGCTTATGACCGATACGTATGCTCAGCTTGGCCCTGGTGCGAAGGATGAGAAAATGCGTTTTTCCGGAAATGGTCTGAACTGTACGAGCTGCCACCAAAATAACGGCACCAAACAGTTCGGAATACCCTGGATGGGGGTTAGCCAGAAGTACCCTCGATACCGGGGCCGCTCAGACAAGATGGCTGGACTGGAGGAGCGGATTAACGGTTGTTTTGAACGCAGCATGAACGGCAAGGCGATGGCTGTTGACAGCAGGGAGATGAAGGCAATGGTCGCTTACATAAACTGGTTGTCGAAAGACATGCCCAAGCCCAAGAATGTTTTTGGCCTGGCAACACCCAAATTCGAAAACCCGAACCGCAAGGCCGATGTGAAAAAAGGCGAAGAGGTGTACAAACTCTTCTGCATGTCGTGCCATGGCAAAAATGGGGGCGGCTATCAGTCCATGTCGGCCGGTGCTTCGGGCAGTTATGTTGCTCCGGCACTCTGGGGAGCAAACAGCTATAACAACGGAGCGGGAACGAACCGGGTGCTGACCAACGCCGCATTTGTTCACAGCAACATGCCGCTGGGCACAGTGTGGAACCATCCGGCAATCACCAATGAAGACACCTACGATGTCGCTGGCTATCTCAGTTCCAATGAACGGCCACAGATGAGCGGACTGGAGAAGGACTACCCGAAACTGGAGAAAAAAAGAGTGGACTGTCCATATCCGCCCTATGCGGATGATTTTTCTCAGGAACAGCATCAGTACGGACCGTTCCAGCCAATAAGGGCAGCGCAGAAGAAGAAATAAGCAGGCCGGGAATATTAAGGGAGTTATTGGGGATATCTCTGCATTTGGTTTAATTCCCTAACCCGTAAGGATATTTGTATGAGAAAATTATTAATTGGAATTTCAATATTATTTATAGGACTTCAAGCACATGCCCAGTTCAAAGTTGACGCCCAGTTGCGAAACCGATTTGAAATCCGCGATGGTTACAGGGGCTTGTCGCCCGAAGGCGCAACAACAGCCGGATTAATATGGCAGCGCACACGGGTATCATTCAGTTACGAGACCGAAAATTTTAAACTGAAACTTACTCCGCAGGATGTAAGGCTTTGGGGCGATGAATCAATCAGTAGCTCAACCGGTGTTTTTGGCGATAATGCTTCAATGGAACTTTTTGAAGGCTATGCGGAATTAAAACTTGGAAATCTGGGATGGATATCAGTAGGCCGCCAGGTGCTGAAATACGACAACCAGCGCCTGTTGGCTGCCCGTAACTGGAACAACAACGGGCTTACCTATGATGCCATACTGTTTAAATTGAAAGCAGCCGGTTGGAACTTCCACCTCGGAAGCACCTGGAACAGTTTTGAAGAAGCTGCTTCATATAACCTGTATCCTTCGAACCGTATTAAAAACCTGAATTTTTTATGGGCAAACCATGAATTCGGTGATAACCTGACGCTGTCCCTGCTTCACCTGGCTTCGGGAGTTACCAAATCCGACACCACCAATACGCTCCATTACAAACAAACTACAGGTTTTTATTCTACCTATAAAAAAGGTGGCCTCAAATTGTGGGGCGAGGTGTACTACCAATACGGGAAAACCAATACGGGAAATGATGTAAGCGCTTACCTGTTTGCCGCTGTGTTTTGCAAGT
>JBNJDH010000368.1:0-3716 GCA_051744695.1 Bacteroidota bacterium
TTTACAGGTCGCTTGCTGATCAGGGCATCCCGGTAATTTTTCTTTTTGCTTCCGCTTTCACTTTCAGGCATGGGTGTTTCGCCGCCCATGGCATCCATCAGGGCATCGAATAGTAAAGAGTAGTTCACCGGCTTATGCATGATTACATATGAAAAGTTGACCCGGCTCCATTGTTCGTTAAATTCTTCTTCCTGAAAAGGCGAAACCATGATGACCAGATGTTCAAACCGTTCTTTGAATTTCTCCAGTGTTTCGGCTGTTTGAACCGCTGCATCTTTTACCAGGGACCAATCAACAAAGAGCAACCAGACGGGCTCGCTGGTACTGATTGACTTCATTTGTTCCCAAAGCTTGTTAATTGAGGAGGTGCGCTGGACCTGGAAGCCAAAATCACTGAGCATTTTCTTCAGGCTGATTGCTGTTTTTATATTATTGCATGCGACTATTGAATCGTCGCCGGCCACCTCGAAGGCGTGACGCATCTGGTCTTTTTTCTGGATAAGCTGCCGGTCCATGCTGACAGTAAAATAGAATGTACTACCTTTTCCGTATTCACTTTCCACCCATATTTCGCCTCCCATCATTTGGGTGATTCGCTTGCAGATGGCCAGACCGAGTCCGGACCCCCCATATTTACGGGAGGTGGAAACATCTGCCTGGGAAAAGGATTTGAAAAGATTGTTTTTTTGTTCTTCTTTCAGCCCGATACCGGTGTCTTCCACTTCAAAAAGCAGCTCGGTTTTTTCGCTTTCTGAAGAGCGTACCCTGACCTTTACAATAACATGTCCTTTGTCGGTAAATTTGACGGCATTGTTGACCAGGTTGACCAATACCTGCTCCAGTCTCAGGGGGTCGCCCATGAGGCTTAATGGCACATCGGGAGCGATGTCGAAAATCAGCTCCAGGTCTTTTTCATTGGCCCGGAACAGGATCATATCGGCAAGATTCTGAAGCACCTGTTCCAGGTCGAAATCGATGTATTCCAGTTCCAGACGGCCGGCCTCAATTTTCGAGAAATCAAGAATGTCGTTGATGATCCCCAGCAAAGAGCGGGAAGATGACTGGATGCGTTTCAGGTAATCGCTTTGTCCCTGATTGTCTGATTTTTCCAGGGCCAGGTGCGTCCATCCGATGATGGCATTCAACGGGGTCCGTATTTCGTGACTCATACGGGCGAGGAAGTCGCTTTTGGCCTTAGTGGCTGCTTCGGCTGCTTCTTTGGCTTTTTGGAGCTCCACGTTGCTTTCGTAACGGGCGATCATGAGGCCCATGGTGACAGCAAAGGCCTTGAACAGGGTTTTCTGGGATTCACTCCATCCGCCGGTTTTCATTTCCAGACCGAAACCAATGAAGCCCCAGAACGACTCATGCACAAAAACAGGTACGATCAACATGCTTGTGGCATTCATTTTTCGCAGGAACGAGTGCTCGCGGGTGGATGCATTGTTTGTGGAGATCTCCAACTCCTGCTGATCGTTGAGGGCAAAATACCACGTGGGGTTGATGTTTTCGTACGACAGGTCTTTCATGTCGTTACGTCGCACGGCCTCCACGGAGGAGCGTTCCCATTCCACGAAATGTTTAAAGAGCAGTTTGCCGGCATCGTTTCGATAATTCCGGAAAGCAAATGCCCGGTCGGCGCCTGCTCCTCTTCCGAGTACCCGGAGTGCTTTTTGAAGGGCTTCTTTGAAGCGGGAACTGGCGATTAGCTCTTTGAGGGCCTCGGAGACACCCTCCAGCAACCTGTCCCGCATCATGATCTCGTTCATGGCCTCTTTCTGGGCAGTGATGTCTATGATAACGCCCTGGAACGTGGTCTGTCCGTTTTGATTGTCAATCACCGGAAGACCTTTTTCATAGACCCACTTTCGGTTGCCGAAGAGATCGCGGATGCGATACTCCATCTCAAAGGGGCGCCGGCTTTTGATGGCGTTTTCGAGCGTAGACATAACGGTGGGGACATCTTCATCCTCGATGAAAGGCACGATAGACTGCCCTTCCTGAATGAAGGCATCGATGCCCAAGCCAATAATTTTTTCCACACCGCCACTGATGAACAACATGGAACGCTTGCTGTCGTTATGGCAATGATAGACGATTCCCGGCACGTTGGTCACGATGTTGCGGTAATTCTCGCGACTGCGTTCGAGATCCCGGAGTGCCTGCCGCAACTGCGTGATATCGGTGGAAACCCCGCAAATCGACACGATTTTTCCACTGGGGTCTTTGATAGGAAATTTATTGGAAAGAAAAATTCGTTTTGTCGCTCCCGAGGGGACCAGCTCTTCTTTTTGAATGGATTTCTTTGAGGAAAAAACTTCCTGGTCATTCTTTTTGAATTCGGCAGCGACGTCTTCCGGGTAAATTTCGGAGTCGGTTCTTCCGATGATGCGGTGGGCTTCCATGCCCAGCGTTTCTTCCATCGGTTGATTGATCAGGGTGTAACGGCCTTTGGTGTCTTTTACAAAAATGAGCGAAGAACTGTTGTTGATGATGTCATTGAGCAGTTGCCGGTTTGTTTCCAATTGGCGATTTGCCATTTCCCGGCTTTCTTCGTCGTGACGGATCCTCCTGAAAAAGATCACAGCCAGCCACACACCAATGATGATGGCCAGCGACATAAAAACCGAAAGTGCAATAAAGCCGAACAATACCCATTGTTCCATGGCATTGTTCTGGTGATAGTTGGCTTCTTCACCCGCATCCTGGATGCTTTGAGAACTTTGTTCCATCAGGCGCTGCGTGTGGTTGATCTCTTCGAGGGAATTGACCAGTTCATACATCTCAGCCTGATAACTGGCAAGTCCCTGACGCATCTGGCGGAGGTGTTCGCTGGCTTCCGATTCGGGGGAGACCACGTCTTCCGGGGGAACCAGAGCCAATATCTGGTCAAAAACTTCATCAACCTCTTCGCGGGCGACCACTTCTTCGGGGTATTCCCATAGTTGTTTTTCTATTTCTTTCAGGTGAAGAAGCTGAAACAGCAAATCGTTGTATAATTCCGATTCCGTATCCCGGCTGATGTTTCCATTGTGATAATCGGCACGATGTGGCAGAGGGTGACGGGCTGCGGCAAATATCTCCTGAAATAGGGAATCCATTTTTTGTTCTGTGCCGGCACGGCGTTCTTTCAGATCAATCACCAGCAGCCAGTAACGATTGAAGCGCTCAAGCCAGTTTTCTATAGAACTCAGCTCTGTACGGGTTTCCGGATTTAACCTGTTTTGGCGGGCATCGACAACCAGCTTTTCAATTTCTGAAGTGAGGCTGTCCACAGTGATGGTGGTTGTGGTATCTTGTTTTAGTGATATCTTTTCGGCCTGAATGCGGGAAATGTAGATTTGATGAAGCAGACTGTCCACTTTTTCGGTGCTGTTGACCCAGTCCCTCAGCCGTGCTATGCCAAAAAGACTTGCACCTGCAACGAATATCAGCAATACAAGATTGATGAGATACCCCGCGAGTACTTTCTGGCTAATGGAGCCATCTGCTTTGAATAATGGCTTAAGTTTTTTCAGCATAAATCGGTGAAAGGAACATTTCTTTATATTGTGCAAAATTGGGAAAAATTGACCAACTATCCTTTACTGTTCATCGAATAAAATATGATTCTATTCATTTTATTCGGATTTCTTAACAGGGACTCTTCAGGTTAGATGTTTTCCATGTTTTATGACAGGAATTGTCTCACAAGGTTTAGAACCGGGATTTTAAGG
>JBNJDH010000369.1:0-3707 GCA_051744695.1 Bacteroidota bacterium
CATATTCACCGGAGATTTTCGTCCTACGAAAACGGGTAATTCGTTGCTCCACTCACCGGTTGCAAAATCCCCGTCCACATCAATCTCTTTTTCACCGGCCACGAGTTCCGGAATAATATGCCCTTTTTTGATCCACACTTCACAGGCCTGGCTCCGGAAACTGGTGGTGGAGGCAGCAACAACCGTGCTTTCATCCCAAAGAGAGATGGAATTCCATTTGGCCTCGCTGTCCAGTGGCACATCAAAGGGATGTGTGTATTTTGAAAAGTTCCGGCCGGTTGTATCACCAATGGCCACTTCCATAGTGGACAATTCCCAATTGGAACTCCGGTCTTCGTTGGTCTGATAGGAAAGAATGACTTCGCCTGAAGGCACTTTCATAAGATAAGGTGCTCCGGCATAAACATCGGGCGACAAATTTTTTACAAGCGCATATTCCCTGAGTGAAGAGTTCCCACGAACCGGTGAACTCCACAAGTCATCCACCGGATTTCGCACAATCCAGGGTTTAAACTGATCGTGACCATTGTCCTCTATAGACACCAGCACCTCATCTCCAACCAGGAGTGGCACTGGCATGCCGTCGCGACGATCTTCACGAAAACTGACTGTCGTGTGGTCTTCACTCCAGGACACTCCGTTATCTTCAGATGCCAGCATGGATATCTCCTGCTCATCCGAAGATCTGTAAGGATTCTCATTGGCAAAATAGACCTGGAGATCCCCGGAAGGCAGTTGCAAAAAAGCCGGTTCCCAGCAGCCATCACCAAAGTCCTTCCCGGCTTCATAGATCACTTGCGGATCGCTCCAGGTTTCTCCGCCGTCGTGACTTCGTTTGATGGCAATTGAAAAAGGTGCGATATCATTTTCCTGGGGACGGTAATTGCAGGCTGCCACCACATCTCCGTTGGCAAGCTGGATCAGCTCACCGTTGGCTTTATGAACGATGGCAGATTCCCCCTCCGAAGATGAGGTCTGATGTTTTTCAAACAACAACTCGGGAGAACTCCAGGTCGCTCCGTCATCATCGCTCCGGATCAACTCCACGTTTCCTTCTGCTTCATAAACGGCAAGAAGAGAACCATCCTGCAGCCGCCGGACACGCGGATAACCTGTCCAGGGCAATGTACGGTCACCACGGGGCGACAACTTCTGCATGGAGCTAAAGTCCCAGGCAACGCGAATGCCATCAACCGGGTCTCCTTCCCGTCTCTCAAAATTTTCATCATCTCCGGACTGATCCTCCTGGCAAGAAACATTCATTCCGAAAATCAGCAAAAGTGATATAATGATTTGAAGTTTCATCATTCAACAGTTTTTAATTCAGGTGTCATAAAATCCTCATCAATTGACATCACATCCGGGCCATCCTGCCTCTCTTCGAAATGCACATCACTGATGTACATGTGACGGGGATGAATATTTTCTTTGCTGTTATGGGCATGAAAAACAACTCTCAGGTCACCTGCTTTATCCGCAAACATGGCACTATGCCCCACACCAACCAGACTTCCAGGTTTTTGAAGAATGGGATTGTCTTCATATTTTTCCCAGGGGCCGAGCGGGCTTCCGGAGACAGCAAATCCCACACCGTAAAAAGGGCTTTCATAGCTGTTGGCCGAATAGGTCATATAATACAATCCTTCGTGCTTAAGGACATACGGCCCTTCATTGACTCTGGGCCAGACTTCTTCCCATTCCTGTGATACATGAATACAGGATTCCAGCGTTTCAGTCTTGATCTCAAGAAGGTCTTCGGTAAGTTCGGCCACCCAGATGTTCAGTCCGTCGTTGAAACGGTCGAAATACATGTATGGGGTACCGTCATCGTCGATAAACAGGGAATTGTCGATGCTTTTCTCCCCGGGAAGCATGGGCTCTTTTTCTTCCTGGGTAAAAGGACCCAGGGGACTATCACTGGTGGCCACGCAGGTGTGTTCATCGGCGGAAAAGTACATGTAAAAAGTCCCGTCCACCTCATACACTTCAGGCGCCCAAAACCAACGATCCCCCCAGGAATCGGATTTATGGAGGGCAAGTCCCTCTGTTGCTCCCACAGGGCCTTCCCAGGTTTTAAGATCCCCGGAAGCATATACCGCAATTCCGTCTTCAGCAGAAGTCCCGTAGGCATAGTAAGTATCATCATGCAGCACAATAAAGGGATCGCCAAAAGGAACCTGTTCAACGTTGCTGCTCTCTTCTTCCTGCCCCTTGTCCTCTTGATTACATGACTGGCCCGTTAAAAGAGGCCAGAAAAGGGCCAGAACCATGAAATATTTAAAATTTTTCATCATCAATAGATCGTTAGATTTTTAGATTTAAGATAAATCGTATATTGTTGATAATCCGTATTTTAACACTAAGAATACCCTCAAATTTAAACAATTGAATAACAAATACTTACAAATGCTTAACGGACTATTGGAACATAACAACGCAAAATTAAACTACAGCCAAAAACGGACTATTACATTATAATTATGTTTTAATTTAAGATCATTGAACCACCGGAAATGCAGAAATTCTGAGACGTGCACTCCCCATAGGAATCATATTGATATCCTCTACAGGCTGATCGGTCTCTGCAGGATAACGGGGCAATACATCCACAAGTCCGTATTGATCGATCTGCCAGGAAGGAATGCGTTTTCCACGGGCCTGAATTTCAATGGGGGCGTTGTCTACAGAAAAGGGATAATTGTCATCGGGCCATTCCTTTTTGTGAATGGAAAATGAACTGTTCAAATCATTCTTATCAACAATAAGTCCGTAATTCCAGTCACTTCCGGGTTTAATCTCAAACGAAGGCCATTTCTCAGGATCGGCATCGTCCTGCCAGTCGGAATCCCATATGGCTGTTTCGGCACTGTTGAGCTGATTATAGTCTTCTTCGATCTCCAGAGAAAAGGTGAGCGGCCCATAGTCCACAGAAACACTGTTCTGGTTGACCTGCCAGGTACGCAGCCCAAGGTCCATGGGGAGATTGAGTACCACTTCATCCCCGTCACTCCACTTCCTGTCAATCAAGATATAAGAACCGCCATCTGCAAGGGGGTCCACTTCCCGGCCGTTAATAACCACAGTGGCATTTTCGCACCAACCCGGGACACGCAGATAGAATGGGAATGAGACCTCGTTGTCCATACTTAACTGAAACCTCACCTCCTCTTCAAACGGGTAGCGGGTTTCTTCTTTCAGGGTTACTTCGGTGCCGTCCCCAACTTTTGCAGTAGTTTCAGACGAATTATACAACACGGCGGCAAGGCCGTTATCATTGCTGGCCATCACCAGGTTTTGCACATAGTAAGGCAAGGCATGACCGTGGTTATGCTGGCAACAACGACTGCTGAACGGGTTCATCAGAAGGAAAGGACCGGCATTGTCGATACCCGGAGAGTGGTTAAGACTGTCGGCGGTTACACCATTGGGACAGGTGATATAACGAAGGGCTTTCATATCATGAGTGAAAGCAGCGGGAAAGCTGTTAAACATCACATCTTCACTGTTGTCGGCCCAATGGGGGTCTCCGGTAATCCGGGTCAGGATGCCATCAGAGGTCATTTGTTCGGCAAAACCACACGTTTCCGTGCCCTGACGAGGATCGATATAGCCCATACGGGCATTTTCGTCTGCGCCAAACATGCCACCAGGAACCTGTCCAAAAGTGCGACGGATCAGATCATAATTGTTATAAGTGGCTTCAAGAT
>JBNJDH010000370.1:0-3703 GCA_051744695.1 Bacteroidota bacterium
TAAAGATGCTCGCCGGTTTATCCGGAAAAACAAAGATGAATCCTTCTTTTTATACCTCCCTTTTACCATTCCGCACGGAAAATACCAGGTTCCGGATGATGAGTCTTATTCTGATAAACCCTGGCCACAGCCCGAAAAAAATTATGCAGCCATGATTACCCGGATGGACAAAGACATTGGCGAAATTTTTTCATTACTCGATTCTTTGGGACTTGATGAAAATACAGTTGTATTTTTTGCCAGTGACAACGGCGGAACAAAACGGATGAGCCCGTTTTTCAACTCCAACGGTCCATTTAGAGGATTTAAGGGCGATGCTTATGAAGGCGGAATCAGGGCACCGCTGCTCGTTCGCTGGCCAGGAAAAATTGCACCGGGTCAGACTTCAAATCACATTTCGGCATTTTGGGACATACTCCCCACTTTTGCTGAAATTGCCGACTCTTCCATTCCCCGGAATATTGACGGCATCTCCTTTTTACCTGAGCTTTTAAACGCTCCACAAGAAGAACATGAGTTTCTGTTTTGGTCATATTTTTCGTACAACTATGACTGGGAGCCCGGTGCTGATTTTCCCCGAAACCAACTACAGAATCAGGCAGTGAGAAAAGGAAAATGGAAAGCAGTCAGGAGGAACCTAAAAATTAATCCCGATGCGCCCATTGAACTTTATGATTTATCTGAAGACATAGGAGAAAAAAATAATCTCGCCGGTCAATATCCTAATGTTGTGGAAGAACTCAAAAAAATTATGAATACTGAGCACAGCGACACTGAATTTTTCAGGATAAATTGAAAAAGTTAAAAATCCATTATATGAAACCTAAAGGTTCAAACCATCTGATAAGCTTCATTTTTCTAATTCTCCTATTGAATATAACGCCATCCGGGTTTTCGAATGAAAAAATCAATTTGCATTCGGTTAAAAATTATATTTTATCTTGCCAAAAACAAAATGGAGCTTTTGGCCCCTACAACATGGAGTATACTGATTTGGCATGGACCTATCCGGCGGTACACACCCTGAAGATTTTGGGAATTGATATCCCATATGCCGATTCCTGTTATATTAATGGCGGAAAAGCATGGATCGAAAAAGCAAATTGGAAAAACGGCCCCTGGTACTGGTCATTACATCAAAAGGCAAACCTGTATAAATTAATGAATATTGAGGATTCTTTGGAAGAAGGTTTCCCCAAAGGAAAATCATTTACCCTACAATTTCTACCCCGCGAAAGCTACATCGAATCAAGAAGCTATCTCAGTGGAAACTTTTTTGACATGACTTCACTTTGGAATCTTGTAGAGGCAATTTCTGTGATGGAAGGCCAAATTAACAATCCTCCTGAAATTAGGAAATACATTGTATCACGTCAAGCAGGCAATGGCGGGTTTGACGATATGCTGGGGACACGAACTGCTCCTGAAAATGAAAAGACCCACCTCATAGTAACGCACGATGCAGTAATGGTATTGAGGTCACTGGATATTTCCATACCCAACCGGGATAAATTGGTGAATTGGGTACAATCGTGCCAGGATACTGACGGCGGTTATCGCTGGAGTCCCGATAATCTTACATACAGCAACAAACCTGATGTTTGGTACACCTGGGCTGCAATAAAAATATTAAAAACTTTAGGTGAAATGCCAAAAGAAAGTGAAGCCTGTTTAAGATGGCTCAATTCGCTGCAAAATGCCGATGGTGGATTTGGAGATCGCCCCGGATGGAGTTCCAGGCTTTACAGTACCTATTATGCAGTCCATGCTATTGAAATGCTAACCTCCAACCTGGCAAAAGGAATATACGAAAAGCAAATTCCGGTTAATAAAAAGAATACAATTCCTGAGGGAAAATACTCCATCTTTCAGGCACATCATAAAAGCCCGGCAGGAGGGACAGAAATGGTTGATTCTGTTGTGGCAATGGGCTTGAATTTGATTGGCGTAAAAACCACAGAAAAAGAAGTAGCTTCATCGAACGGCATGAGTAGGATAGTGTTAAATGCCAGGGAACATGCTGAAAAAAAAGGGTACAAGATTGAAATTTTGGATTGTCCTGAAAATTATGCTCATCGGCTTGAGTGGTTTAGTGGAATGAAAGGCGACCATTGCTCGAATATCTTACTACCCCCAAATATGTCAAAAAAAGAATGGGAAAATTATATTCAGGCATACAATGAAGGATTAAAAGGGCATTCATGGAACCTGTTTAAGATAAAGGTTATTAAACCCATGTTGGAAATTGGCACTTTGTTTTACCCTGAACTGGACTATACCATGATGAATGCGTATATGGTATATGATGACGGGCTGGATGGGAAGCCCGGCTATAATGCCGTACCTGCTGCCCATTTCGGCAACTATGATTGGGTAAGACATTTCCCATATAAGGAGAGATGGCTGGGTCAATTACCTATGATCGCTGATGGGGATGCACATGGAAATATTAGTGAATGGAAGCATAATCTTCATTCGTTAAGAAACATATTTATTGCAAAAAGTTACAAATACGCCGATTATATTGATGCTTCTTTAAATGGTCGAAGTGTTTGTGTTATCCTAATGCCTGAAACGAATGAAGTAAGATATTACGGTTCTGAACCGGCTGTAGAATATTTAAAGTCACACTTGAGTGATTGGAAATGGTGGTAACGTTCAAAATTTTAATTACAACAAAGATGAAAAAGATATATTTATTCTTCCTGATTCTTACAATTCAAGTTGTAATTGGTTACGGGCAATCAGAAAAACCCAATATACTTGTAGTTGTCGCCGATGATCTGGGGTATTCCGATCTTAGTTTCCTTCCCTATGCTTCTGAAGATGTTCAGACACCACACATTGACCGGATTGCAGATAAGGGTGTTTTCTTTACTGATGCCTACTCATCTGCACCAATTTGTAGTCCGTCGAGGGTTGGTTTGTTAACCGGAAGATACCACCAGCGTTGGGGAAATTACTGGTATGGCGAAGGAGGGTTGCCGGCCAGTGAAAAAACCCTTCCCCAATTTTTAAAAGAGCAGGGGTATTATAATGTCAAAGTAGGAAAAACGCACCTTAACGGGGGTCCTGTTGAACATCCTCTTGACCATGGATTTGATGATTTTCTGGGTTTTATCGATCACACATGGGATTATCTTCGCCTGAGCCAGGATGATGTTGAAGAATATGGAGATGCAAATGCAAAAAAAGCACATATTGGGCCACTGCTTGACGGCCGGGAAGAAAAATCGTTTGAAAATAGTTTTACAACCGATATTTTTACAGAAAAAACCATTGAAACGATTTTAAACAAAGACGACAGGCCACTTTATATCCAATTGGAATACAATGCTGTTCACCATCCTACCTATGTGTGTCATCCTGATTATCTGGACAAATACGGAATAGAACAATTTCCTTTCTGGGATCCGGAAGTTGAAAGTTATTTATCCTGGCACGGCAAGTGGGGACATTTGGGGGAAGTGGATCCTCACGGAAGAAAGCGATATTTATTGCAATTAGAGGTTATGGACAACGGAATTGGGAAGATTTTGGATGTTCTTGAAGAAACCGGAGAATTCGACAATACTTTAATTATTTTTGTTTCGGATAACGGCGGCACTATAAATACCTACTCACAAAATGATCCACTGAATGGGTATAAATACATGTTTGGAGAAGGAGGAATACGCATTCCGATGATTATTTCCTATCCCAA
>JBNJDH010000371.1:0-3696 GCA_051744695.1 Bacteroidota bacterium
CCTGCCGAAATGACGTCACGCGGCAACTGCTTGTTGGATTTCATCTGATAAAGGCGGGAAATCCGTTCTTTTTTCGTGGTACGAGAATTCCAGACCGTATTACCCGCAGTAATCTTACCGGAATATACCCTCATAAAAGCGAGGCGTCCTACAAACGGATCGGTAGCAATCTTAAAAGCAAGAGCGGTAAAAGGAGCATTTTCATCATGGGGACGAGCTTCAACTTCTCCGGTTTTGGGATTGGTACCTTCAATTTCGGCCACATCAATCGGCGAGGGAAGGAAACCAACAATCGCATCAATCAGTCGCTGAACTCCGCGGTTTTTAAATGCTGAGCCACAAAGCATAGGAACAATTTTCATATCAAGGGTTGCTTTACGCAATACCTCGATCATCTGTTCCTTCGTGATGGATTCCGGGTCTTCAAAGTATTTCTCCATCAATTCATCATCATACTCAGCTACCGATTCGATGAGTTTTCCGCGCCACTCTTCCACTTCGTCCATCATATCGGCGGGCACATCTTCGAGTTCGTAACGGGCACCCAGTAAATCGTCGTCATACCAGACAACAGCTTTGTTCTCAATCAAATCAACCACACCACGGAAACTCTCTTCATAACCGATGGGAATTTGGACGGGTACCGGGTTGGCACCCAACACCTCTTTCACTTGCCGGACCACTTCAAAATAGTTGGCTCCTGACCGGTCCATTTTGTTCACAAACCCAAGGCGGGGTACGCCATATTTGTTGGCCTGTCTCCAAACAGTCTCCGACTGTGGTTCAACACCACCTACAGCACAAAAAACAGCCACAGCTCCGTCGAGAACGCGAAGAGAACGCTCTACTTCAACGGTAAAGTCAACGTGACCAGGGGTGTCGATGATGTTTATTTTATATTCTTCGTCATTATATCTCCATTGGGTAGTAATGGCAGCGGAAGTAATCGTAATACCTCTCTCCTGCTCCTGCTCCATCCAGTCCATCGTGGCGGCACCATCATGGGTCTCACCAATTTTGTGAGTCATGCCGGTATAAAACAAAATCCGCTCCGTAGCGGTTGTTTTCCCAGCATCAATATGGGCCATGATCCCGATGTTTCTGGTATATTTTAAGTCTGCCTTTGCCATAATATTTAGGAATCCTTTGTATGAATAAGTTTAAAATCTGAAATGGGCAAATGCACGGTTGGCCTCAGCCATTTTGTGCATATCCTCCTTACGTTTATAGGCTCCGCCTTCCTGATTATATGCAGCAACAATTTCAGCAGAGAGTTTTTCAGCCATGGTTTTACCATTTCTCTTCCGGGCATAAGAAATCAGGTTTTTCATACTAACCGAAACTTTACGATCGGGCCTGATCTCGGTGGGAACCTGGAAAGTGGCTCCACCTACACGGCGGCTTTTTACCTCTACTGCGGGGGTCACATTTTCCAATGCTTTTTTAAACATTTCGAGGGGTGACTTGCCCTCTTTTTCAGCCTTCTCGGCAATACGGTCCATGGCGTCATAAAAAAGACCATAAGCCAGAGACTTTTTACCGTCAAACATTAGGTTGTTCACAAACTGTGTCACCAAAGTATCGTTGAACCTTGGATCGGGAAGAATAATCCTCTTTTTTGGTTTATTTTTTCTCATCTTTTCTCTTTTGTTTATTAGCCTTTTTATTGGTTGTATCCGCGTCTTCAACGACCTCTTTGGTCATTTACTCAACCGTTGTTTACAAACCAATAAACAAAACCTAACTGTGAAACGAATTCTTTATTTTTTCTTTGGCCGCTTGGTTCCGTACTTCGAGCGACGCTGAGTGCGACCTTCTACCCCGGATGAGTCCAATGCACCGCGTACAAGGTGATAACGTACACCAGGTAAATCTTTCACCCTGCCACCACGAACCAAAACTATGGAGTGCTCCTGGAGGTTGTGACCTTCTCCCGGAATGTAAGCATTCACTTCTTTTCCGTTGGTCAGCCTTACCCTGGCTACCTTACGCATGGCAGAGTTTGGTTTCTTCGGGGTTGTGGTGTAAACTCTGACACAAACACCACGACGTTGCGGACAAGAATTTAGTGCAGGTGACTTGCTTTTCTCCACCTGTTTCTTCCGCCCTTTCTTTACTAACTGATGAATTGTTGGCATATAAACGATTATTTTTAAACTTAAAATACTCTTTTCAAACGGATTGCAAAGGTAGATTTTTTAATCTAAAAACCGTATTGATTTTCAACATTTTTCAGACCTTCGCACAAAAAAGCGGTGCAAAAGTACTAATTTTCAATTGAAAATTCATAACAGAATACCTATTTTTCTCGTAAATATTTGGTTAAAAACCGTTTTTGTTCTTTCCCCAACGGAACAGCTCCGCGGTATTTCGCCTTTTTTCATTTTTTCCGGACAAACAAACAGGGGATTATTTTGAAAAATTCCAGTTTTTTATACCCCAATGTTATTGGGAAAATTTAATACAACAAGCGGTAATAGATTGCTTCACCAAACACCAGTAATGCCAGAACTCGATAACGCTTTAGCAAAAATCATATAAGGAAAACGGATAACAATTGTATATTTGCACCCCATAAAATTGTAAATTCATCAAAATCAAGAAAAATGAAGGCGTACGTATTTCCCGGACAAGGCGCTCAATACGTTGGAATGGGTAAAGATGTCTACGACAACGGTCCCATGGCCAAAGAACTTTTCGAGACAGCCAACGAAATTCTGGGTTTTCGCATCACTGACCTGATGTTCAACGGGACAGACGAAGACCTGAAACAAACCAAAGTCACACAGCCCGCCATTTTTTTGCATTCTGTTATTCTGGCAAAAACCATGGGGCACTCTTTTCAACCTGATATGACAGCCGGTCACTCACTGGGCGAATTCTCTGCCCTGGTCGCTGCCGGTGCTCTTTCTTTTGAAGACGGCCTGAAACTGGTTTATCAGCGTGCCATGGCTATGCAAAAAGCTTGTGAAATTAAACCATCGACCATGGCCGCTATCGTGGGACTTGATGATCAGATTGTGGAGGAAACCTGCAATGTGATTGAGGATGTGGTTGTGGCCGCCAATTACAATTGCCCCGGTCAAATTGTTATTTCCGGCTCTTTCGAAGGCATCGATAAAGCATGTGAAATGCTTAAGGAAAAAGGTGCCAAGCGGGCACTGAAACTTCCTGTAGGCGGGGCCTTCCATTCTCCACTAATGGAACCGGCCAGGGCCGAGCTGGCTGAAGCCATCGAAAACACGAAGCTCGAAATTCCCGTATGCCCTGTTTATCAAAACGTGGATGCCAACCCCCAGACCGATCCCACCAATATCAAAGCCAACCTGAATGCCCAGCTAACGGCTCCCGTAAGATGGACGCAAACCATTCAAAACATGATTGCTGACGGAGCTGAACAGTTCGTTGAAATTGGGCCGGGAAAGGTGCTTCAGGGATTGATTAAAAAAATTGACAGAAAAGTCCAAACCGAAGGAATCAGCCAACTTTAAAAAAAACAATAGATCGTTAGATTATTAGATGTTAGTAGCTCAGTCGCAGAGTCGGAAGTCAGTAGTAGCTCAAAGCTCGAAGTTGAAAGCTGTTAGCTCGTAGCTCTTGGCTCTTAGGTGTTTAATTTGGGACAATTATTTTGAGTAGCTGGAAGCTTTTAGCTAAAAAAAGCCGGAGGCTTTTGTCCTAAGAGCTAACTGGCTG
>JBNJDH010000372.1:0-3683 GCA_051744695.1 Bacteroidota bacterium
ATCATCCCCGTAAATATAATGCTATGAAAGGGCAGTACCAAATACCAGTAATTTCGCCCCCATATTCCTAATGGCCTGAAAGTAGCCGTTTGTGTCAAAATATTATTGTCATCTATTTTAAATTCCAACCAGGCTTCCCCGGGCAATTTCATTTCGGCAAACAGCAGCAACCTCTTTTCCTCTTTATTGGCCACCAATACCCGCCAGAAGTCAATCGTTTCTCCGGGAGAAATCTCCTGTTGATTTTTTCTGCCGCGCCTGAGGCCGACGCCGCCTACCATTTGATCTAATATGCCCCGGATCTCCCACAACCAACTGGCGTAATACCAGCCTTTTTTCCCCCCTATCATCCATATTTTATCAAGGACTTTTTCAGGGTCTTCGATTTTTCGCTTCCGTACATCTTTGAAGCATCCATTCACGGGTACATTGATATAGCGCGAAACTCCCTTTTTCAAAAGATCACTTGTCTGGGCATCTTTCCAGCTTGACAAAACCTCATTTTGTTCAATTCTTTCAAATGCAAGTCGAATGGAAGTGTCGTAATCGATGAGGGTAATATTCAGAAGCGAGGCCAGATCATTGGGCTTGCAGATGACCTCCACCTTCATGCTGTCGACCAGGTTCTGAGCCAAACGAAATGAAGTGGATGTGATGAAATACAACCAATATGATGAGATTTTGGGGGATATAAAGGGGATAATAAAAATATGCCTTTTCAGACCTCTCACCTTGGCAAACCGCAACAACATCTCTTTATAGGTTAAGATCTCGTGGCCCCCGATGTCAAAACTCTTGTTGTAGGTTTCCGGCTTGTCGATTACGCCACTCAGGAACTCAATGACATTCCGTATGGCTATGGGCTGACTCCGGGTTTCCAGCCAACGGGGTGCAACCATAACAGGCAATTTCTCCACCAGGTCCCGGATGATTTCAAAGGAAGCGCTTCCTGAACCAATGATGATGCCCGCCCTCAGGGTTGTAAGGGCAAATGTTGAATGGCTCAGTATGTCTTCCACATTTTTCCGGGATGATAAATGGGGCGACAATTCCTTTTCGTTGACAATGCCGCTCAAATAAATGACCTGCCTGGCCCGGGTTTCTTCAAGCCTGTTCTTAAAGTTGATGGCAGAGTTTTTTTCCATTTCTGAGAAATCTCCCTGTGCCGAGGACATGGAATGAATCAAATAAAAGGCGACATCTATATCATCGGGAATATTCTGAAGGGTTTTCTCCTGCAGGAAGTCCGCCTCAATGACATGCATGTGGTTTGAATCATAAGGGTTCTGAAACCTGTTTTTGTCTCTTACGCAACAATAGACTTCATGTCCCTGATGAAGCAAAACGGGAAGCAATCTTTGCCCGATATATCCGGTGGCTCCGGTGAGTAGTATCTTCATATCATCTTAAATTTTCCCATCCCGATTTTAAATGCAAATCGCGCTGTGGAAAAGGGATCTTTACGCCATTGGCCCTGAATTTTTCATCTATGGAAAAGCGGATTTTGCTTTTGAGCAATTCCACGTAAAAGACTTCTTCTACCCAGAAGTACAATCGAAAATCGAGGGATGAATTGCCAAAATCACGAAACAGAACAAACGGTTGGGGCTCATCTATGACTTCATCCTGTTCTTTGGCGCTCTCTATTAACAAACGTTCCACCAGCCGTACGTCTGAACCATAAGCGACACCTACATCCACATAAAACCGGGTTCGGGGCTCGTTGTAACTCCAGTTGATGACCTGGTCGCTGACAAAGTTGTGATTGGGCACAATCATGATGATGTTATCGCGGGTCAAAACCTTGGATGTCCTTAACCCCACATCCATTACCCGCCCGATGAGTTCGGACTGGACTTCAACCACATCGCCCACTTTGATCAATCCTTCGAACAAAATCACAAGACCTGAAATGTAATCGTTGAACAGCCCCTGAATACCAAATCCCAGTCCTACCAGCAGCGCTGCTGAACTGGCTACCAGTACCGTGATGCTGATCCCTATGGAGTCGAGAAGCAGAATGATGGCTATGACCCACAGGGCGTATTTGATTAACTGAAAAACTGTTTTGGATTGCCCGAAGTTGAGTCCTTTTGACAAAACATGCCGGGTGTAAACCGCTTCGATCAACCGGATCCCGATCGAAAGGCCGTATAAAATCAACAAAGTATAAACCAGAATGCCTGGTGTGATGGCGACTTCATTAATGGCAAAAAGTTTATTATTGAAAAGGCCTATAAGAAAGGTCCCGGCCAGGTTCAGCCATATATTGCCCAACAGCACAAAAAGAACCAGCATGGCAAAACGCCGGATTTGCCGGGCGATTGTGCGATTAACCCGCCATTTTTGAGAGGCTTTGAGAACAAGTCGCTTAACGAGTTTATTAAAAATGATCAGGAGATAAATGCCGGCGATCAGGGTCAGCAATAAAAAGGGCGAAACAGGCATTTTATCTCCAATGGTGACCACGGGGGTGCCAAAAAATTCGGTGACATTAAGCCCCAGTACACTTAAGGTCCACAACGATAAACCGATGACAAGGGCAAGCCGCAAAACCCAGAAAAGGGTGGTTAGCAATATGCGTGTAAAGTCAGGCAATTCTTTCCTGATCTTGCCGGGGCGGGTGAACAACCAGCCACTGACAAGAATAACCAGGATCAGAAATAATATAATGTATTGAGTGGTATCGAGAGACAGCAACCAGCCTTCACTGTAACCAGGCATTTCTGTAATGAGTGAATCCATCATAATCTCAATTCTGATATTTTACCTGCTTGCTTTTGCGGGCGCTCTATATCCCATGCATACTTCTAAGAAGAGTTGATGCATTCATCTGTTTCTGAATCCATGATTGCCGCCGCAACAATGCCAGGTACTTTAACAAATATAACAATTTCAACGGTATGTTAGTCCATAATGTTGAAACGGCGCGACAGTCGGTTGCCATCATCGTCGACAATGGTCAGGGTGTGGTGACCTGGTTCGGGACTCAGCTCAATTTCATGCTCCCCATGGGTGGTGGTGACGAAATGGTCGTCCAGGTGCCAGTAAACGGTGGCTCCGGGATGGGCATGAGCCACCTGGAAGACAATGCTTTGTCTTTCACCGTCAAGATCGATCGGTGCGATCATTGAAGCCCCGGGATTTGGGTATATGAAATCCATTGGCGTGGAACCTTCATCGAAACATCCGGGTTTTACCGGTGGCAGGGGACGGTAATCCGCGTTGTTTTTACGGTAGTACCATGCCAGGGTCGGTGGCAATACAAAGCGTGCTTCCGTGATTACTTGTCCCCCCGGCTCGCATTGCCGGCGGGTCCTGTATCTTTTGTTCGGGGTAAGATGAACCAGCTGGTGGTAAGGACAGGCCGGATTTTTTTTAACACTCAGCGGAACCAGTGCTTTTTTTGTATCAGGGCAGTTTTGATTGGCCCTGTGGCCCGACTTCTTACAAACAATGACTTCCGTCAGGTCATCATGGGGCTTGTTGTACCATCCCGTGTTTGGGAGCAAATCAAACAAACGAAACATCAACGGGGCTGCAGCGGTCCCCCCCATAAGTCCGGGTCTGCCTTCTCCTGAGGCATTGCCTGCCCATACAGCAACCACGTATCTTCCGTTTAGGCCAATACTCCATGCGTCCCTGTATCCAAAACTGGTTCCTGTTTTCCATGCAATGTTTTG
>JBNJDH010000373.1:0-3662 GCA_051744695.1 Bacteroidota bacterium
CTCGGTTTTATACACCTTTGTTTCGACATCACGGGCATGCAGGGATTGCAGGAAGAATGCGAAAAGAAAGGCTTTCCTTTTACCGTGAACAGCGCCGACAGTTTTGATATGGGAACCACAGCCGGGCACTTTTCCTATATATCGGACCCCGACGGGACCCCCATCGAATTTGTGGAAACCCACAAACTCCCGATCATCGAAAAACTGGGATGGCACATGAATCTAAAAAAACGCAACCCCGTGAAACCCTTGCCCGACTGGATGGTCAAAACTCTTGTTTTCAGCCGGATCAAAGATTAAAATAAGTGCGGGGAATTCTTTTTCTCATGAAACAAATGATCTCGATCTCTTTTGAAAACCAAAAGCCCGGTCCCATTCTACCGGAAGAAGTGTGCAAGCACCTCGTTCCGCATTTTGTTCATCCTTCAATTCCGTCCATTCATCTGATCATATCGGGAGCTGACCGCATTTTTTTCGGTCTAAAAAGGGGAGAACGTTAATTTTGATGCCGCAAAACATGATTGATCAGTATGCAAAGAATCATCTCTCACACGAACATACCGGAGCTGAAGGACTTTATGGAAACCCTTCCGCACGTTTTTCACAAGGAAGGTCAAACCATCAAATCGGGAAGGAACGAGATAAAGATCATAGAATATGGTGGGATTCCTTTGTGTGTAAAATCCTTCATCAAAGTAACGGCCTTCAACCGGCTCATGTACTCCTGGTTTCGTGCTACCAAAGCCAAACGGTCTTTTCAGATTGCCGTAAAACTCATTAAGAAAGGCATTCCAACTCCTTTCCCTATGGGATATACGGAAGTTCGTGGCAAAGGCGGGGTGGTGCGGAAAAGTTTTTATGTCTCAGCTTTTATGGAGCATAAATGGCGACTGAGTGATGTCCTCCCGGAAAATCACCCCGAGGGACAGCGCATCATCAGAGAATATGCCCGGTTTATGGCGCAGAGGGTCCATCCGGAGGGGATCTGGCACAAAGACATGAGCAACGGGAATGTTTTGATCAACCGGTTCCGGGACGGGTATTCATTTGCTCTTATTGACCTGAACCGCATCCGATTCAAAAAGAAAATATCTCCGAAAAAGGGGGTATACAACCTGAGGAGACACAGCGCAGACACGATGCAGACTGCTCTTCTTGCTGAGCAATATGCCCTTGCCTCCCACGAAGACCCAAGAGAATTTGTGTTCCGCCTTTTCCGGAGCCAGCTATCGTTTGCTTCACGGAGAAAGAGGTCCAAGAAAATTCTTCATTCCTTGAACCCCTTGCGGAAAAAGAAATAATGACCCCGGCTATCAGCCTTTATTCTTCACTTTAGCCCAGGTATCCCTGAGGGGAACGGTCCGGTTAAAAACCAGGTGTTCGGGGGTGGAATCGGGGTCCAAACAGAAATAACCGATCCGCTGAAACTGGAGATGTTCAAAATTTCCGGCAGCTTCTTCCCAGCTTGGCTCTATCCGGCAATTTTTCAAAATTTTCAGGGATTCCGGGTTTAAAAACTCCTTAAAATCTTTGTCTTTATGACCGGCCGGGTCTTCATCCATAAAAAGACGGTCATACATCCGGACTTCGGCTGTTTCGCTGTGTGAGGCACTCACCCAATGCAGCGTGCCTTTCACTTTGCGTTCGCTCTGAGGCATGCCACTCCGTGTTTCCGGGTCATAAGTGCAGTAAATTTCTTCAATCTCTCCCTGGTCGTTCTTTTTGTAATCCTCGCACTTGATGATGTAACCGTTTTTTAGCCTGACTTCCCGTCCGGGACCGAGGCGAAAGAATTTTTTCGGAGGCTCCTCCATAAAATCGCCCCGCTCAATATAGAGTTCCCGTGTAAAAGGTATTTTGCGGGAGCCCTGACCATCATCCTCAGGATTGTTCACTGCATCCATCCACTCCACCTCATCTTCAGGATAATTGGTCAGCACCAGTTTCACCGGATCGAGAACCACGTTGATCCGGGGGGCACGCTTATTCAGATCATCCCGGACACAATGTTCCAGAAGGGCCACATCAATGATGTTGTCGCGGCGGGCCACTCCCACCCTGTCGGCAAACATGCGGATGGATTCAGGGGTATACCCGCGACGGCGCAATCCTGAGATGGTGGGCATCCGGGGATCATCCCAGCCATGTACGTACCCCTTTTGAACAAGTTCAAGGAGCCGGCGCTTGCTCATCACCGTATAATTGAGGTTGAGCCGGGCAAATTCAATCTGACGGGGCCGGCGTTCCACCCGGGGCTCTTCTTCCAGAATCTGATCCAGAAACCAGTTATACAGAGGGCGGTGCACTTCAAATTCAAGGGTACAAAGCGAATGAGTGATCCCTTCAATAAAATCGCTCTGGCCGTGCGTGTAGTCATACATGGGGTAAATGCACCATTTGTTGCCGGTGCGGTGATGACTTTTGTACAAAATCCTGTACATAATAGGGTCGCGCAGATGCATATTGGGAGAAGCCATGTCGATTTTGGCACGCAACACACGTTCTCCTTCCTTAAATTCCCCGTTTTTCATCCGCATAAAAAGATCGAGGTTCTCCTCCACGCTTCTGTTGCGGAACTGGCTTTCGACACCCGGTTCGGTGGGTGTTCCTTTCTGAGCGGCAATATCATCGGCACTCTGGTCGTCCACATAAGCCTTCCCGGCTTTTATGAGCCTGACAGCCCACTCGAACAACTGATCGAAATAATCGGAAGCATACTTCTCTTCCCCTTCCCATTCAAATCCAAGCCACCGTACATCTTTTTTTATGGAATCCACATACTCCACCTCCTCTTTGGTGGGGTTGGTGTCATCAAAACGAAGGTTACAGCCGCCGTTGTATTTCTCTGCCACACCAAAATTGACGCAAATGGACTTGGCATGCCCGATGTGAAGATAACCATTGGGCTCTGGCGGAAAACGGGTTAAAACAGCGCCCCCGTTACGCCCATCTTCCAGGTCCTTTTCAATTTCCTGATTTATGAAATTTCCCTTTCCGGCGGGATTGATGTCTTCTGAATGGCTCATAACACTATGTATTTTAAAATAAAACGGGGAAGCTGGCCGGCTTCCGAATTTGTGAACCACAAAAATAAAGCTTTTTTATGGTTATTGAAACAAGGCTTTCCCATCCCCTGCGGAAAACAAACAAGTGAAATTGCAGACTTTGGTCGGTTACAGCGGGCTTTTTATGACAAACGATTTGTGACAAGATGAATAATATCCCAAAAAACACCTTTCAATTTTTCATTTTTCTTACATACAACACAAGGAAACCAACCATCTTCTTATCTTTGCGCTAACAAGGTACAATAAAGCAATTCAATAACCAGAACAACACCCCGTTTCTCATCCCCCTCACATAAGGGGATAGGGGAAGTTTATGAAACTCGAAAACTTCATCGTCCATAAAATCAGTTCCGGCGGAATCTCCGGAAAAAGGCTGGCCGGCCCGGTTGTCAGGGTTGCCATTGCCGGCATCATCCTGGGCATGGTCGTGATGATCCTGTCACTGGCCACGGGGCTGGGTTTCCAAAAAGAGATCCGCGAAAAAATTATTGGCTTTGGCAGTCACATCCAGGTGGTCAGTTATGATTTTAACCTGAGCTATCAAACCAATCCCATTGAGCAGGATTCTGTACTGGAAAGCCGCGTCAGTGAAGT
>JBNJDH010000374.1:0-3641 GCA_051744695.1 Bacteroidota bacterium
GCCGGTGAAAAAGAGATTGATGTGGACGGGGATTTTGCAACCGGTGAGTGGAGCAACGAATTACCCGTTTTCGTAGGACGAAAATCTCCGGTGAATATGCGGGCAGATATAGCCCGGGACAGTGAAAATGTTTATTTCTCTGCCGAAGTGAATTATGAGGATGCTTCCACTTTTGAGGAGGCCGATGGACAGGACGGTGTAACCTTTTTAGTGGATGCCGGTGAATACAACCTGACGGCCCCGGATACTGGCTTGTTTCGCATTTTTTGCAATAAAGATGGACAACTTCAAATGGATGTTGGTGAAAAAGGAAAGTGGATTGAGGAGAACATTGATAATGTGAAAGCAGCTACCCGGGAATTGGAAAGTGGGGAGGGGTACCGTGTCGAATTGCAACTTCCCCTGGATGCCATTGAATATGAGGAAGGCAAAGATCTTCGGATCAACTTCAAACTGGGGTATCAGGCTGGTGATAAATATGTGGAAGAGAATGTTATTCATGCGGATGAAAATGCTTCTCATACCTGGTGCCGGGCAAGTCTTTAATAGTTAAAAGAAAAAACAGGAAAGCTTGTTTTTAGAGTAAGGTTTTGATTCGTTTTGGGACATTTCCAACAAGAACATTTAAAAAGCAACCTATATGGTACAACAGTCTGCTAAACTTTTATAAAACTTTGTGATTCAAGTGTTTAAAATTTTGATATTTTTCATATTAAATCACAGTATGTCAGCATAATATGAATTTTCTAACATCTAACAAAAACCCTAAGTAATTTAAAATTTGATGTTTAACTAATTTTGTTGGTTCTTTGGTTAAGTCGCAAAAGAGAGCAACCTTTCTCTCTAGCTTTGAGCTTCGAGCTTTCAGCTACTACTGACTCTGCGACTGGGCTACTAACATCTAACATCTAACATCTAACATCTAATAATCTAACATCTAATAACGATCTATTGAATAACATCATGAGAAAGAAAACATTTTTTAATATCCGGACTTTATTCACGGTTGCAGCCGCTTTCTTTGCCATGTCGGCCGTCAGTCAGATACCGGGCATAACCGCTGAGGTGATGCTTAAAAGCCCGGGAAATCCTTCGGAGACACATCAATTGGCGTTAGAAGAGGAAGCCGGCACCGGTAACCTCAGGTACACGAGTGAAAAGGAGATTCCCCTGGAGATTTCCGGAGAGATCCGGGAAGAGGGGTCCTCGGTCCATTACGATATCACGCTGTCCGCGCGGGAGGATGTGTATTTCAATTTTAAGCAAAGTTTTGCCGCCGGGAATGTGCGGCATGAGGCGTTCAAATTCTTTATGCCTGGTTTCTGGTATCGTCACAACCTTCGGTCTCCAGAAGAAGCGCCGTCCTTTCACACCAGTGATAGTTGGGTTGTGCGGGAAGACCGTCTGAGTGTTCCCCTGACCGGAGCATACAATGAGGAAACAGGTGATTATTTCACCATTCTGCGCAACGATGAGATAAAGGAAGCCGCTTATACAGCTCTTGATGAGGGTGAAGTGATCCTGTCGGGAGAAAGTGATCTGGGCTTTACCGGATTCCAAAATGTGGATGGAGAAGCATGGCTTTCAGTTGGTTTTCCTTTCCGGGAGGCCCCGAAATCTTACATCCGGAAATTGACACTTGCTCCGCCGGTTACCTCTTTTTACAAACTGGAAAGTGGAGAGACAAGGACTTTGAGCTGGATTATGAATAAAGGAGAAGCCGATGATTTTGCCGATTTTGTTGCCCAGGTATGGACCCGGAGTTACGATCATTTTGAACCGGGAGAAGTTGACCTGGAATATTCCACGGATTTCATCAAAGAAACCCTTGCCAACTTTTTCACGGAAAGCTATACCGAGACCGATGATCTGAATTATTTCTCTGGTATTCACCTGGAGACAGAGAATTGCGATGATAAAGGAGGTGCCGAAGTGGGCTTTATCGGGCGCGTGTTATTGAATGCCTTTTTTGCCCATGAATATGCAGAAGAGACAGATGATGAAAATCTTGGGAAAATTGCTCAAAGTGTACTTGATAGTTATCTTGAAAAAGGATTTACCCGCAATGGATTTTTCCGTGAATCGATCAATTATCATGAAGATGAGGAACCCGATGTTTACAGCATTCGCCGTCAGTCAGAAGGCGTTTATGCCATCCTGAAATATCTTGATTACGAGAAAAAGCAGGGGCGCACGCATCCCGAATGGGAAGAGCGGATCCTTAAGACCCTGGACAACTTCCTTGAAATTCAGAATGACAATGGCAGTTTCCCTCGGAAGTTCAAAGACTCGTTTGAGTTGGTGGATGAAACCGGAGGCAGTACGCCTTCGGCCACGGTGCCCCTGGTGATGGCTTCCAAGTATTTTTCTGATGACAAGTATCTGGAGAGTGCCAAAGAATCAGGCGAATATCTTGAAAATGAACTGATATCCAAATCGGATTATTTCTCATCCACCCTGGATGCCGATTGTGAGGACAAAGAAGCCTCTTTGTATGCCTCTACAGCGATGTACTACCTGGCCCTGGCTTCTGATGGAGCGGAACATCAACATTATGTGGAGCTGGCAAAGAAAGCCGCCTATTTTGCTCTTTCGTGGTATTACATGTGGGATGTGCCCTTTGCACAAGGCCAGATGCTTGGCGACCTGGGACTTCAGTCGAGAGGCTGGGGCAACGTGTCGGTGGAGAACAACCATATCGATGTTTTCATCTTCGGATTTGCAGAAGTGTTGAATTACCTGGCAGAAGAGACTTCAGAACCGCGTTTTGAAGCTTTTGCCGATGTGATCGGTACGTCCATGTTTCAGTTGTTGCCCTATCCGGGCCATATGGTTGGCATTGCCAAAACGGGTTATTACCCGGAAGTTGTGCAACACACCAACTGGGACTATGGCAAACACGGAAAAGGCTTTTACAACGACATTTTTGCACCCGGGTGGACCGTTGCGTCATTGTTTGAGCTTCTTACCCCCGGGGCCGCTAAAGAGTTTATGAAGTAAGTGTTGTATATCAGCACCTCGTTTACATGTTTTTAACTCTGAACTCAAAGACTCAAAACTCAAAAACTAACAATCATGCGAATCTTATTCATTCATATTCTGGCCGGATTTGTCCTTTTAGCAGGATGCGGCTGCAATGATACATCAAAAGACGTAACGGATGATGATCCATCTGAAGAAGGTGAGTCATCTGAGGTTTACAGCAATCCAGTTTCTGAGCATAGTTTGCCGGATCCGACCATTGTTCAATCGGGCGACAGCGCCTTTTATCTCTATGCCACAGAAGACATCCGCAATACACCGATCATGAAATCCAAAAACCTGGTGGATTGGGAATTTACAGGCACAGCCTTTTCCGATGAGACCCGTCCTGATTTTGAGCCCGACGGCGGCTTATGGGCTCCCGACATCAACTACATCGACGGGCAATATGTGCTGTATTACTCGATGTCTGTCTGGGGCGGAGAATGGACCTGTGGCATTGGTGTGGCCACGAGCGACAGTCCCGAGGGCCCCTTCACCGACCACGGGAAACTTTTCCGAAGCAATGAAATTGACGTGCAGAACTCCATTGATCCCTTTTACATTGAAGAAGATGGGAAACATTACTTGTTTTGGGGCAGCTTCCGTGGAATTTATGT